>CAZXUP010000388.1:0-1506 GCA_964643815.1 uncultured Vampirovibrionales bacterium | reverse complement strand
CCCACGGCAAGCCCGATGATGTCGGGCCTGTATGCAGCAGTTGCAACGGCCATTGCTGCCGTTGCTGTTGGCCTGCTTTTTCAATCCGAAATCGTTTGGCTCTATCTCTTGGCCTTTTTGCTCATCGGTGCAGCCCCCGTGATCGGCTATCAACTTGCCACGGGGCAATTAGGCACAGATTGGAAACCGCTCATCGGTGGGTTGTTGAGCTATGTACTTTTGATTTTGGGCTGGATTCTTTGGCCGATTTTGGTCGGCATAATGACCAAAGGGCAATCGGTTGGCAAGCTCTTTGCGGCCAGTTTGGGCGGGATTATTCTTGGCTTCATCGTCTTTTTGCTCGTTGGGACTATCACAGGCCAAGACCCATCCTGGGTTATGATTGGTTGGACACTTATGTGGGCGGTATGGGGTGGCGCGGTGGGCGCGGCGATGGTGGCTTGGGGAGAGGCGGTCTAGCGGCGTCCCTGTCATCATTGTAAGTATCCTTTCCTCTTCAAACTGAATTTGAAACCATAAGCCAGTAGGTATGAATCCTGCTGGCTTTTTTGTGCAATTACGCCAAATTGCGCAAATCGTGACTTTTCTGTACAATCTGCCCAACACATTTCTTCATATACACGTTCTCGGTTTCTGCCTCCGTAGATGCCTACGGTCCTTGACCAGTTTGTTCCCAACACTCCAAGTACAACTGAATTCGCTCGTTCACATTGTCCATAGTGGGATTATCATCCACAGCAAAGCTGTGCAAAATGTACAAGAGTACCGCAACCATTGAGGATGTCTTTCGCCTCGCCCTTCCAACTGAAACCACATTGCTTGTTGGCGATGAATATCTCAATCGACCTGTAAGTTGGGCTTGTAGCCTCCGTCCAAGCCCGCCAGCTTTCCCCAAACTGGATGGCAATGAGATCGCACTTGTGGACATGAATGACCTGCGGCGGCTCGATCCGCAAGCACGCCTTGACCGCGTCGTCCGCAGCTTACAAGGCGCGCGCATTGCCGCCATTGCCGTTCAGGGTCTTTTCAACCCAATTGCGATAGAGGCCGCACGCGCTGGGCGGGTCGCGCTCTTCCAATTACCGGATAGCGTGCCCTTAATCCAAGTCGAGCGCGCCGTCATCAGGCTCATCGTTGACCGTGCGGGCTATATCGCGCAGCGTTCTTCGGAACTCCAGCGCGAACTGAACCAAATGGCCCTCGACAGTGCAGGACTGGATAAGATCACCCAACATATCCACAACTTTGCCCAGCAACCCATCTTAATGCTGCGTGAAGATGGGTCAATAGCCGCCGCCTCGGGGCTAGAGGATCTCGCGGAAACGGTGCGGAATGTCATCCTCGGTGCGCTTCCCAACATCATGTCGTTGCGTAGTTGGGTTGTCACCCAACCACAAAACAAGGTCGGTCAGAGTGTAGGGCTTCTGCCCCTCACCGCTGGCCCAGGCACTTCCAAAGAGCTTCTTCCCTACCGGGAGGTCGTCGTTGCCCCCATCGTTGCCAACG
>CAZXUP010000387.1:0-1512 GCA_964643815.1 uncultured Vampirovibrionales bacterium | reverse complement strand
TATCTAGCCGCTGCTCTGTGCTGGGGTTGAGACTAAATGTCGATTGGCCCTAGTTAACACTAGCTTATTGGCCTGGATTCCCGCCTGCGCGGGAATGACAGGAAGCCCACAAAGCACAACAGCCATACGCATAAACCCTATCTGAAGCCAGCTTGCTGGCCGCTTTCGCGGGAATGACAGGAAGCCCACAAAACACAACAGTCTACGCATAAACCCTATCTGAAGCCAGCTTGCTGGCCTTGGTTGGCCTAGGCGTGTTGGAGTTCCGGGAATTGCGCCGGAGCCTGCTTCAACACATCAAACAACTGCGGATTCTTCAAAGACTGGGCCGCTTCCTTAGACGATTGCTTGCCTACATTGGCGACCGCTTTGCGCACATCCACCGTCTCAGGGGTATCCTTACCCGATGCGGCAGCCGGAACATACAGCGCAGTCACACGGACATTATCCGTCTGCTGAGACGCTGCAGCCGACTTGGGAATCAATGGCTGCTCAGCGCTTTGCTTCGGCGCCACCTGACGTGTTTGCTGTCCCTGTGCACCCTGAGTATGGGACGCTTGCCCAAAACGAACTTGATCGACCATACGAAATACTCCTTTTCCCTATCAACACAGACCCAAAAATAAGACTTATTAAAATAAAAACAAACTAAAGGGCAGAATTGCCTAATTTCCGAAAATCCGGCATCCGAATGAGTTTTCACGCCTCAAGCCGCCCAGCCACGGCGAAAACCACTATGATAAGGGTATTGGAAACGTGTGGGAACGGGCATGCCCAGTTTACAGGCAACCCTCAAATGGATTTACAACCGGCTGGTTCCGGCATTGCTGGCAGTGCTGGCCTTGGGCGGGCTGTGGTACATGGGGCAGCAACTGGAGCTGACGGCGTTTGACTGGCTTTCCAGGCTGTCGGCCAAGCCTGCCAAAAACAGCCCGGTCACGCTGGTCTTAATCGATGATGAGTCGCTATCCCGGCTGAAAAGCCGTTTCGGCCCCATTCCCTGGCCCCGGAAAACCTACGTGGAGATCTTCCGGCAGGTTGCCAAAGCGCAAGCCTCGCTCATCGTGTTTGACGGGCATTTCATCAACATCAACGAGCCTTCGGATGTAACCGTTTTTGAGGAAATGCGCCGCTTTCCCAACCTGATTACCGGCTTGGCCGTGGAGACCGAAACCGGTGCAGCACCTAAAGAATCTCAGAAGCTGAACACCAATCTTCCCGGATACTACCGGCTGAACCTGGGTGTGGTCAGCATAAAGGCCGATGCGGACGGCTCCATCCGCTCACTGGCCCCCGTCTACCAGACGAAAAACAGTGCCCTGCACGCCGGAATTTTCCCGGCGCTTTCGCTGGCAGCGGGCTACGAACATTTCAATACGCGCTATCCCGGCAGTCATTGGATGATGGACATTGATCGAAACCAACATCCACCCAAGCTCAGGCTTTATCCCGAGCAATCAGACACTTCGGGCGTTTCGCTGCCCCTGAGCGCAGACAATGCGTTTTATCTGC
>CAZXUP010000386.1:0-1540 GCA_964643815.1 uncultured Vampirovibrionales bacterium | reverse complement strand
GGCGGGGGGGGGGGGGGGCAAGGGTCGTAAATGCCATCAAATCGAGTCGCCGTCCTAGTTTCATGCCATTCACCCGTTTTTTCATCTTCTTAACTCAACCTAATATAATATATCGCTCTGCAGACAAGAAACTTTAATTTAGCTAATCTAACCGGAATCAATCGACATGTAGATTAAACGTCAGCTTGTCACTCTCACTCTCTCTCATTCCCACAAAAACGGAAATAACAATCCAACTCTAAATGGCAGTTTGTAAAAGCAGGCTTGCAACAGTCTCCTTGACGGAGTGAGCAACATAGACCGCTTCATCATCCGTCATCAGCGGGAAGATCGGCAACATCACGGAAGAGCGCGAAACCGCTTCGGTCTCTGGCAATGTCAAGCCTTGCTCATACACCGGTTCTTTATGAATCGGCGGAATGCCGCGCCGTGTAGTAATCCCCAGCGTTTGCAGTTTCTGCATAAACGCATCACGGGTGGCCTGATCGACACCCAGTAAACGCACCGGATACGACTGGTAGTTCCAGCGCGTCACATACGCGGGCGACTGGATAATGGACAGTTCTTCCAGTTGCGAAAACGCCTCGTTATAAATACGCGCGATTTCGGCACGACGCGCCAGAAATTCTTCCAGGTGTTCCATCTGCTTCAAGCCAATCGCCGATTGCATATCCGTCAGCCGGTAGTTATAGCCAACCACCTCGTAGCTTTCGTATGTGGTGGCCGACGCGTTGTGACGCGCAAAGTCGGAAATTGACATGCCATGCGCGCGGTACACACCCGCCTGCTGCGCGAGCTTTTCATCATTGGTCAGCAGCATGCCGCCTTCACCGGTGGTAATGACTTTGCGTGGATGAAAACTGAGCGCGTTGGTAAAACCCGAGCTGCCCAGTGGCTGGCCTTTGTACGTTGAACCCAAGCCACAGGCGTTGTCTTCGATCAATGTTAGATTGTATTTTTTCGCCAACGCGGCAAAGGCGTCAATATCCGCCGGAATGCCGATTTGATGCACCAACAGAATGCCTTTCAGAATACGTTCGGTGCGCTTGTTTTTGAGTTCCGGCGTGTACTCGGTTTGAATAAGTTCTTCGGCTTTCAACACATCCATATTGAGCGTGGCCGGATCAATATCCACAAAGCGCGGCTCGGCACCGGCATGACGAATGCCATTGGCCGTCGCAATGAAACTGTAGCTGGGGCACAACACATCATCCCCGGCACCAATCCCATGAATCAGCATGGCGATGTGAATGGCGCTGGTGCAGGAGTTGACCGCCACACCGTATTTTGCACCCGTATAGTTGCACACCGCTTTTTCAAACTGCTGCGTCAACGGACCCATCGATACCCATCCCGATTGCAGCGCCTGCTCAATCAAGGGCATCTCATCGCCCGTCAGGGTGGGCCGGGCGATGGGGATGTTAAACTGACCGGCTTCCGTCATCAGCTTATTTCTTTCTGAAGACACAAACACCCGGATAGCCCAGCGCGTCGAATTCAGCAGGTTCGATACCGGCAGTCACCAGCTTTCTGGCCATCA
>CAZXUP010000385.1:0-1632 GCA_964643815.1 uncultured Vampirovibrionales bacterium | reverse complement strand
AGGGCAGATGGTTTTCTTGCGCAATCTCTTGCGCGCGCAGGTGTTTTTTGACGGTCATCGGAAAGTAGGTGCCGCCCTTTACCGTGGCGTCGTTGGCGACAATCACGCATTCGGTCCCATGAATTCG
Source organism: uncultured Vampirovibrionales bacterium (assembly GCA_964643815.1). GTDB lineage: Bacteria > Cyanobacteriota > Vampirovibrionia > Vampirovibrionales > Vampirovibrionaceae > CAZXUP01. Next base: position 1,505 of record CAZXUP010000385.1, on the reverse strand, counting down.
CCCGATACCGGTAACAACCCCGGCGCCCGGCGCGGCGTCATCGTACATCCCATTGGCGGCCAGCGCGCTGAATTCCAAAAAAGGCGACTCCGGGTCCAGCAAGCGCTCAATGCGGTCGCGGACAAACAGTTTCCCTCGGCTGGTGTGCCGTTCCACGGCCGTTTTGCCGCCGCCCGCCTGCGTTTCTTTCACGCGTTCTTTCAGCAAAGCCACCTGCTCGGCCATGGCCGCGTGGTTTTCCTGGTAGGTGGCATCCCCCGGATTGACCGCTGTGCTCAATACGTCCATTGATGGTGTTTACCCAAACTCCTGCCCTGGCTCGCTCTCACTTCGTACTTTCTTCGCCGCTTCTTCAAGCTATTCAAAGCTTTTCCTATCAGGGACGATTGATACGATGCTGAACAGGATACGACGAAAAGAGCCGGAAAAAAATAGAGAGATCTGCAATGTGGGCAATGGAAAATGTAAATATTTTGTTACATTTTGGATAGGAAGATATCAATTGTAACGAAAAATGAAGCAATTTTTGGCTTTTTTACATTGTAAGATCCCCCAATGGAGAGACTTGGCAAAAAATGGATGAGATTCTGACGTCTATGACCAAGCGGCTACTTTAAAAGTAAGCGGAGCGGAGCTATAATGGAATAGTTAGTATACTTTTTGAACTAAAGTGATTTAACAGTAGTTTTAAACGGTATACAGGCACCCGGTTTAATGCTCAAACGGGGACTTTTTACCCGGATGAGCCGGTCCAGATGGCAGTAACCCAAACCTGAAAATAGGAAACCCCAGACCACCATGTTTTACGATGGCAATGTCCATATTGAAGAAGAAGACCAGTGCTACACCTGTGAGTACTTCCTCAAGGGTGTGATGTGTCCTCTGCTGGAGGCGCTGGCCGTCGGTGTCGCCCATTTGGAAGGCGATGTCCTGGTTAAGAATTGCGGATTCTATGTAGAGTTCAAGCGGCACCTGCATCTTGTAGAGCTGCCGGAATCCACGGAAACCGGTGAAAGCTTGCAGGCTGGCGGCGCGAATGCCGCTAATAATGAAGATTGCGGCGGAAACGACCGTACCAAGCGCTGCAATTAAGCTCTATTGCTGAAGTAACGACGATAGGACCTCTCCCCAAGGGGTCCTATTCGTTTTCACCCGTCAAAATCTGGTGGTACAGGCCGTTGAAAATCCGGTGAATGTCCGCTTCGCCCTTGCTTTTCATCTCTTTGTTCATGCAGCGGTAGTATTCGCCCACGGTAATCAGCTTGTCCATGCGCCCCAGCAGTTCGTTGTCGTCCCCGTCGTCTTTGTTCCGGTCCATTAGCAGGACACGGCTCATCCTGTGCAAGGGGATATTGAAAAACGCCTCGATGCAGTCATTGTCAAAATGGCTTCCCGAATCCCGCTTGAGAATGGCCAGCACTTTGTCAAACGCCATGCGGTTCCGGTAGTGGCGCCTTGAGGTGATGGCGTCAATCACGTCGGAAATCGCCAGAATTCGGCCTGAA
>CAZXUP010000384.1:0-1671 GCA_964643815.1 uncultured Vampirovibrionales bacterium | reverse complement strand
AAAGTGCGGGCGATAACAAACGGGTTTTGATTCGGTTTTACTATTATTTTTCCGGTAGAACCTTTCTGTCATTCCCGCGCAGGCGGGAATCCAGGAAAAGTGCGCCGAGGAGTCAGTCAGTAAAAGCTATTGTGAATGAACCCTAACCAAAGCCAGCCTGCTGGCCTGGATTCCCGCCTGCGCGGGAATGACAGCACTCTTAACCTAAGGGCCGTGACAACAGCCCCTCCTAAAGCCCCCTAACCCAAGCCAGCTTGCTGGCCTTGCGCAGGAGTGACAACAGGTTTTCAACTAGAGCCAGCCTGTTGGCCGCGGGAATGACAGTATTCCTAACCCAAGCCAGCTTGCTGGCCTTTCGCGGGAATGACAGTGTTTTGCTCTGGAACCAACCAACCCTATCCAAAGCCAGCTTGCTGGCCGAGGGAATGATACGTTGAGGTGCTTGCTTCTATGGGAGCGGGTCAAGCTGGGCGGGTTTGAGGGTGTAGATCTTAATCGTGTTCTCGCGGCCCCGCACAGCCACCTCGCCCAGCTCCACATAATGCTCCGGCGGAATCCGCTCATTCAATTGCTCTTGCGCGCCCTGCACCGTGTCTTCGCTCATAATCAGGCGTGTCTGAAACTGCTTGGTCTGCTCTTGCAGGCGGACGCAAATATTGACGGTGTCGCCCACGCCGGTGTATTCCAATTTATCTGCCGGGCCGAGAAAACCCACGAAGGCCGGGCCACTGTTGAGCGAGATGCCGATGTCGGTCTGAATATCCTTGGTTTCCTGCCATCGTTTCGAGAGCTTGGCGCAAGCGTCCAGGATATCGCATGCGGCTTCCACCGCCAGCGCCCGGTGTTGCTCGTTGGGCAGCGGCGCGCCAAAGATGATGAGGATGCCGTCGCCCATAAATTTATCGATGGTGCCGTGATGGTGGAAGATGACGTTCACGATGTCGGCGTAGAATTCGTTGAGCAGCTCGGTCACTTCCACGGGTTGCAAGCGTTCGGCCAGCGTGGTGAAGTTGCGGATATCGACAAACATCGAGGTGATTTCCAGCTTATGGCCGCCCGGTTCCAGCACATGCGACATGCGCTGGATCTCCCGGTACACCTCGGGATCGACAAGCTGTGCTAAATTCCGTTCCATTGCGGCCAGTTGTTTCTCTTTAAACAGGATGCGAAACGTACTGCCTGCCAGAAACGCGATGATCATAAACAGTTCGGGCGTCACCAAGTCCAGCCAGAAGGCCTGTTGAGAAAACAGCCAGAACACCACCGAGCAATAGATGATCATGGCGCCGATGGTGTAGAGCAGGATACGCCCGAAGTGTTGCACCCGAAAGCGCAGCAGGATGACCGTGAGGCACAGCAAACCGAGAATGAAAAAATTGATGAGAGGGGTTGCCTTCTCAAGGGCTTCGCCGCGCAGGATGTTGTCGATGGCGGTGGCGTGAATGTCCGGCCCCAAGTGGCGATGGCTCATGGGCGTCTGGTGATGATCCCGGTAGAACAGCGATGAGGCTCCGATGAGCGCGATTTTGCCCTTTAAATCCGGGGCTGGAGCATCGCTTTCAAAAAAGCGCCACAGCGGAATGGCGTCATGGCTGAAGCGGGCGCCTGCCGTTTGTGCCGGTTCCAGTTGGTACCAGCGCAGACAATGCGTTTTATCTGCGCTGGTACCAA
>CAZXUP010000383.1:713-1674 GCA_964643815.1 uncultured Vampirovibrionales bacterium | reverse complement strand
AGGCCCAGGTTAAAGCGCGCCTCGTAGCTTTTTGGACGCAATACAACGGCCTCGCAGTAGGCTTTGGCCGCCGGTTGCAAATTTTGCTGATACTGGTAAGCCACCCCCAAGTTGAATTGCGTATGAAACTGGTCCGGGTTGAGCCGAAGCGAATGCTGATAATAGTATCGGGCCTGATCATAAAGCCATTTCTGGACCGATGAGCGGCTTTCCTTCGGATTTTCAGCGGCTGTTTTGTACAAATCGCCAATCTGGCCCAGGAGTTTGGGGTCTACGGCATTCGATTTAAGCGCGAGCCGGAACTGATCCACGGCCTCGTTGATTCGCGCCGGGTCGGCCTTTAGCGCGTTTGCCAACCCCATCCGGGCTTCCAGGTTGCCCGACTGGCCTTCCAGAATGGAACGATAAAGCTGCTCGGCTTGCCGTGTTTGGCCGTTTTGCAGGTACAGCCAGCCCAGTTTCAGCGAAATGGTGGTGTTTCCCTTGTTTTCTTTCAGGCCATCCTCGTAAATTTCAATCGCGCGGGTCCAATTACTGGCGCTAATCGCTTTTTTGGCGGCATTATCCAGCAGATGCGCCTGGCTGTAGGTCTCGATATCCTTGAAATAATACGCAATGACGCCAATCAGGGCGGCAAACAGCAACAAACCCAGAAAACGGCTTAGCATGAGGACTGTTCACTCTCCCGACAATCTGGTGGCAGGCTTTTTGGCGTTCTCGTCGCAGACGCAAACGGCGTCAACAGAATCAACAGAATGACCACCAGCAACTGGGCCTTATACAGGCTCTCGCTCAACTTGTGCGCACGCTCAAAGCGTTGGCCTTCGGCGCTCAGGTAATCCCGCTTGATGCCTGCCTGGTTCATGCGTTGGATATCGGCATTTACCACCTGGGTCGAGTACAGCAGCATCCCGGTTAGCGCGGCCAGCAAAGCGTAGCGAACAACAGCCAGCTTTCCTTT
>CAZXUP010000383.1:0-703 GCA_964643815.1 uncultured Vampirovibrionales bacterium | reverse complement strand
CCTTTCAGCGCAAAGCCCCGCAGGCACTCACCGAAAATGACCAGCCCCAACGACACCATCAGCACGATATCGTACCGGCGAAAGATAATCGCCATCGCATGCCCTGCCGCCTCCCGTGGAAACTGCCCAAAAACAACCGGCGCGGTGAAAGCGCCCAGGGCCAGCATACCGCCCGCCATCAAGGCCAGACCCAGCATCTGCAAACTGCCGCCCACCAGCGAGAGGCATTTAAAAAACGGACAGGATTGGGGATTGTTCATATGTATTTCCAAGACTCGCCAATAAAATTTTTTGTCATTCCCGCTTTCGCGGGAATCCATTGTGGGAACCGTCCCGAAACGCAACAGCGGGGCTAAAAAACAGGTATTTCGAGAAATGGATTCCCGCTTTTGCGGGAATGACATAGACCATTATCTCCACATATCAAGTGAAATGGAAGTAAGCCTGAGACCCACTTTAGTGCCTGGACGGTTTGGCATACAATAAATACACCCTCCCCCCCGATAGAGAGCGCCCACTCGTGAGTGACAGCCCACCGGAAAAAATCGAAGTGATTGCCCCCAGTCGCCTGTTTGCGTTGTGCGAATGGATGGCCCAAAAACTGGTTTCCGCCGAGTGCCTGTTGCTTGGCATTTTGTTGCTGGCCTTTTTCATCCGGCTGATTTTAATTCCCTATGGGCTTCCCTTGCTGCTGTATGAGGAC
>CAZXUP010000382.1:0-1751 GCA_964643815.1 uncultured Vampirovibrionales bacterium | reverse complement strand
CGTGGCCATCGACAGCGCGGGCGATTACATTCAGAACCATCCGCCCAAAACGGCGATTGAGCTGCCGGAAAGCACCTGGGGCCAGGGCGGTCATTACTGGGTGTGGCACAACCAGCACACCGACTGGATGTGGCCGGTGATTCACAAGGCCGAAGTCCGGATGCGCAAACTGGTCCGCCAATTCCCCAATGAGACTGACGCGCTGAAAACCCGCATGCTGAATCAGGCGCTGCGCGAACTGCTGTTGCTGCAAAGCAGCGATTGGCCGTTTTTGGTCACCACCTTCCAGGCCAAGGATTACGCCGTAGAGCGTTTTGAAAAGCACGTGGCCAACTTCAACGCACTGTGCGACATGCTGGAGAAAAACCAACTGGATAAAGCACAATTGGCGGAAATCGAAGGCGTGGACAACCCGTTTGCCAATATCGATTACCGCTGGTTTGCAGCGCACGGCATGCCGGATAAAATTCAGCCCGTCTCTCTGCAAACAGTATAGAATCGCAGGCTGACAGGCCGTTCATTTTCCGATTTCTGAAGGAGCGCAGCCATCATAACAAATGGCTGCATGATGTGAAGCAAAAATCTGGAGAGAGGACAGTACGATGCAGCATCAGATTATCGGCGATGACGTTCAGGCGGTGATTTTAAAACTGGAAGCCGGAGAGACTGTCCGCGCCGAAGCGGGTAGCATGTTGTACATGAGCGATAGCATCGAGATGAAAACCCAGGCGGGTGGCGGACAAGGCAGTAGCGGCATGATGGGTGCGCTGATGTCCGGGGTGAAACGCGTGATGGCGGGCGAAAGTTTTTTCATCACCACGTTTACAGCCAACGGCAGCGCCGGACAAGTGGGCTTCGCGGCGGCCTATCCCGGAAAAATCATGCCGGTCAACCTGGCCGAAACCGGTCCTCTATTGTGCCAGCGCGATTCATATTTATGTTCGGACACCAACGTGGATATCAGTATTGCCTTTACGCGCAAGCTGGGCGCAGGCTTTTTTGGCGGCGAAGGCTTTATTTTGCAGAAACTCAGCGGCAGCGGGACGACGTTTATTCATTCGGGTGGCGGGATGATTCCGTTTGACCTGAGCGCCGGGCAAAGCCTGCGGGTGGATACCGGTTGCCTGGTTGCCATGACCGAAGGTGTGACCTATGACATCCAGATGACCAAGGGCATTAAAAACATGCTGTTTGGTGGCGAAGGGCTGTTTTTAGCCCATCTGCGCGGTCCCGGGCGTGTTTGGCTGCAGATTTTGCCGTTCGGGCGCTTGGCGGATCGCATATTAGCCGCGTCTGCCAGTGGTTCCGAACAATAAAAAGGGGCTGCAGGGCTTGGTGGGGATATTCTTGGCAGTTTTATCAGCGGAGAGTAGTAATCCGACACGGTTTAAACACAAGATTAACAATTTTCAGAAAACGCTTTCCTCCCGACGAGATATCGAATATAATTTCTATAGAAGGTAGTTTCGAGACTCACGCATGAAACGAACTGCCTTCGCAATGTAACGTTTGCTTTCAAGAGCGGCTGAAGTGATAGGCGCACCAGAACACCTCCGATACCATGACCTTGGATCGTGTGATTCTATCAAGAGAGATTGATTCAGTATTTAGAACCAATAAGTAAGGAAACAAACATGGCTGTTAAAGACAAAGAGGCGCATAAGGCGACGATTACCGAGGATAGCGGGCTGGAAGAGCGCCGCAAGGTTTTAGGCTACACCCTGGACAAGATCGAAAAAGACTTTGGCAAG
>CAZXUP010000381.1:0-1815 GCA_964643815.1 uncultured Vampirovibrionales bacterium | reverse complement strand
TGCAAACCGGTAGGCCGTAAGTTTTCCAGTAGCTGAGCGCAATCAGGTCCGCGCCAGCCTTGCTGGATGAATACGGGCTGCTGGGTTCCAGCGGCGATTCCTCGGTGAACTTGGCGGCGCCGTCGATGCTGCCGTAGACTTCATCGGTGGATACCTGGATGAATTTGCCAATGTTGTTCTGGCGTGCGGCTTCCAGCAACACCTGGGTGCCTAATACGTTGGTGGAGATGAACACTCCCGGTCCGCTGATGCTGCGATCCACGTGTGTCTGCGCCGCCACGTTGATGCAGGCGTCCATTCCCCGCATCAACTGGCTCACCAGCGTTTCATCCTGAATATCACCCTGGACGAAATGGTAACGTGGATCGGCTTCGATGTCGCGCAGGTTGTCCGGGTTGCCCGCGTAGGTCAGCAAATCCAGGTTGGTAATCTGGACATCCGGCGTTTGGGCCAGTAAATGACGGATCAGCCAGCTGCCGATAAAACCGCAGCCACCGGTAATCAAAATCTTTTGGGGGCTTTTCATCCAAAACGTCCTGTCGCTCAGCGCACTATAAATATGTTACGGGAAAAGCGAAATCTTGTTAATAGTATTGGAAAAGCCGAAAAATAGAGGGTTTTGACGTATCGAATTGTAATGATTCGGCCAGAATCATGCAATTTTTTCAAATCAACTTACTTTGTTCAAATAGGACACTGGATATACATAGGAGATATCTAATGCTTTCCAAAGGGTTAGGGTTGTTTTTCGGGTTTTGCTTCATCCTCGTGGCTACGCAAGGCGTTGAAGCCGCAGAATCTGCCAAGGTACGGGTGGTTAGCGAACAAGGCAGCGCCCGGGTTATTCAGGCCGAAACCGATATTGATGCGCCGGTGAGCGTAGTTTGGGAATCCCTGACCAATTATGCCAACATGAAAAACATCTTGCCCGGCTATAACCGTTCTACCGTCTTGCAAAACAACGGCAACAGCAAAACCGTCGAGTTGGGCTTAAAGCCCAGCGCGTTGGCGCCTTCGTTTGTCTACCAGGTCAAAATCAAGGAAGACAAGGGCAGCAACACGATTAATATCCAGCGCATTTCAGGCGATTTCAAAGCGATTACCGCCAGCTACAAGCTGATTTCGATTGACAACGGCACCCACACCCGTTTGGTCTACAATTTGCAAATTGATATGGGCAGCTCGATGCCCGCAATCGGGGCCACCCAGGTGTTGAAATCCAACACCGAAAAAGGCATGGTGGCGATGCAACAGCACTGCAGCCGCAGTTACAAGCGTTCACTGTCCGCCAGCGCAGCCAAATAGAATTTGCTTTTATAGTTTATCCCGCATCTCCTTGTCATTCCCGCGAAGGCGGGAATCCAGAGCCGCAAGCTGACTTTAAATCGAATTATTAGTTTCTGCGCTAACTTTCCCTGGATTCCCGCCTTCGCGGGAATGACAAATGATTTCATCTCAAAAAACAGGTACGATAGAAATGTATGGATTTCGATCTGCTCAACGCGCTTTCATACCTGGAACGCTCGGATGGTGTCATTGCGATTCCGGTGGATACCGCGTACATGCTGGCCTGTCGGGTCAACCATCCTGAAGCGCTTGCTCGTACCACGCGCATTCGAGGGCAAAAAAGTCCGGAGCCGATGCTGTTGCTGGGGCATGACGCCAATGCGTTACGCCCCTATGCAACCCCATTTCCATCCAAAGCAGAAAATCTCATCGCGCAGCATTGGCCGGGCCCGTTGATGATTGTATTGCCCAAAAGCGAAGCTTTGCCGGATGGCATCAGTGCGGGAGCGGATTCGATTGGCTTGATGC
>CAZXUP010000380.1:0-1824 GCA_964643815.1 uncultured Vampirovibrionales bacterium | reverse complement strand
ACATCCTCTACCTCTCCGCTCCCACCATCGGCAAGGTCTTCTCCCTCGCCATGCCAGAGTATCTGTAGCATCGGGTCTCCTCAATTCAAGACAGCTTTCTCATCGGGGTCTTTTTCCTCCTTGGGGCATTGGACCTTCCAAAAAATCGCCCCCGATTTTGTTCCCTTTTTAAAGACGCTACCTAGCCTATCGACAGATTCTTTTTCTCCAAATGGCGAATTGAACAACGGTCGAGGCAGCTTCATAATATCGCGCATACACTCTTTTTTTACCGGGAAAGTAAGTTGCCCTTTAAGCGAGTATATTCAGGAGGGAAAGATGCCAGGTACGAAAGGAACATCCGGAACCAGCAAGCGCGGCTTTGCTTCCATGGATCCGGCAAAACAGCGTGAGATTGCAAGCAAAGGCGGACGTGCCGCCCACGAGAAAGGCACTGCCCATGAGTTTACTCCGGAAGAAGCTGCTGCTGCCGGACGTAAAGGTGGTCAGGCCAGTGGGCGTGGACGTTCGTCCAAAAGCCAGTAATGAAAGCAGGACGGTAAAGACACGGTGAGCCGTGACCTCATAGAGAATGGCCGGGATTCCGAAGCGGAGGAAGCATCATGCCAAAGCCAGGAAGCCGACGGGGTGTCGTCTGTAAAAAACAGGGGCGATGGATATGGTGGAAATCCTTAAAACACGCTTGGGAAACACGGACGGCCAAATGCTGGGACAGGGGGAGAGCGCTGTTTGATTTGAAGCGGAGTTCATTACAAACCAGCGGCTTGCTTGGTTTGCAGAGAATGAACCCGCTACCCGACGGTTATCAAAGTGCGGATCAGGGCTTTGATGCCGTCGGGTAAACAGCGTTCTGACTTCTGATAAAGAACGCTCATCCGGGCGTGTTGTATTACAATGGCGCGATGAGCAAGACGCATACGATGGATCGGCGTGAGTTGTCCGGGTTGATCAAACAGAAAGCGCTGGCGCTTGGCTTTGAACGCGTAGGGATTATCGCTGCCGAACCGTTGGCCGATGTGAGTGGTGATGCCCTCAAGCAATGGCTGGCCTTGGGGTACCAGGCTGAAATGGAGTGGATGGTCACGCATCTGGAGAAGCGTCTGGACCCGGCAGGGCTAATGGACAATACGCATTCGATGGTGTGTGTGGCGATGAACTACTACACACCGGATGAATACGATGTGAATGATCCCGCAGCGCTCAAAATCGCCAAGTACGCCCGAGGCACCGATTACCATACGGTGGTGAAAGATCGCCTGAAAGAACTGATGACGTATATCCAAAGTCTCGTACCGGAGGCGAAAGGCCGCGCCCTCACCGATAGTGCGCCGATTATGGAAAAACCGCTGGCGGTGAAAGCGGGTTTGGGTTGGTTGGGAAAAAACGGCAATGTGATCGCGCCGGGCTTAGGCTCATGGCTGTTCTTGGGCGAGTTGCTGCTGGATATCGAATTGGAAAGCGATGTGCAAGCCGTGTCTAATCATTGCGGCAGTTGCCGTCGTTGCATTGATGCCTGCCCGACGGATGCGATTGTGCAGGACGGTGTGATCGACGCCAATCGCTGCATTTCGTACTGGACGATTGAATACAAGGGCGATGCGTTTCCGAAGCGCATCTCGGAACATTTGAACGGTTGGATTTTCGGTTGTGATATTTGTCAGGATGTGTGTCCGTGGAACATTAAATTTGCGCGACCAACGCAAGAGGCAGCATTTCAGCCGCGTATGCTGAATCGTCAACCGGATGCCGACACGTTGCTGGCTTTGGATGATGAGGCGTTTCGCGAGCATTTCAGAAAAAGCCCGGTGAAGCGTACCAAACGCG
>CAZXUP010000379.1:0-1844 GCA_964643815.1 uncultured Vampirovibrionales bacterium | reverse complement strand
GTTTCCATCTGCGTGTCGGATGAAATAGCTGTTGCCGCCGAAACTTTTGGGCGAATTGAAACCGCAGTAGTAGACAGGCTCTTCAATGGGCAGTGGAAAATCCTGCATGACCTCTTTGGCGCTGTTGGCATGTATTGTCCCGATAGAGCCGGTTGGGCAAGACAGCAGCGCCCGTGTGGCGGCCCGGATTTGGCTTTCAGTATCGGGTTGTGCGTAGACGTAGGAAAACTCGCCGGTTTCCCCAAAGGTTTCCGGCGCCAACTGGCGGCAGGTGTCGCAGTCGATACAGGTGGTATCGACGAAAAATTCCCCTGCGATGCTTTCCGGCACTTTTTTGCTGATGTTTGCCATGACAGCCCTTCTGAAACGTCATTTGCATTATGAAGGATGCTTCGTGCGAATAAAAGTTCACGAGCACTTCGTAAAAAAGGAACGTTTTTGAGGAGGCTGGCGTCTTTGTTGTGCTGGGGAGTTGAACAGTGATTTATGGAAATCTTGCGGAATTGCCATATTGGAACCAGCGGTTGGAGCTATCGGGAATGGAAGGGGCTGTTTTATCCGCCGGATTTGCCTGCCAAGCGTTTTCTGGAGTTTTATGCGAAGCAGTTCAACACGGTCGAAGTCAACAGCACTTTTTATCGCCTGCCAAAAGCCGAATATCTACTGCACTGGCGAGAGATGGTGCCGCCGGACTTTGTGTTTTCCATTAAAGCCAGCCGGTTTTTTACCCATCAAAAGAAATTGGCCGTTAAATCGGAAGAGTTGACCCCGTTTTTCAAGGCATTGGAGCCATTGGGTTCGCAGCTTGGCCCGATTTTGTTTCAACTGCCGCCGCGCTGGAACTTTGATCCCGGACGGCTGAGGCGCTTTCTGGACATGTTGCCCAGACAGCACCGGTATGCCTTTGAATTTCGCGATCCGAGTTGGCTGAATGAGCAAACCTACGAGATTTTGCGTAAAGAGGAAGCGGCCAATTGTATTTATGACGTGAAAGGGTCTTGTTCGCCGAACGTGGCGACGACCAATTGGGTGTACTTGCGCTTTCACGGACCACGGATTCAGCCGTATGCCGACTCCTATGATGATGAGTTTATCACCCGCTGGGGACAGTGCTTTCGCCAATGGTTGCTGGAGGAGATGGAGGTTTTCGGCTACTTCGACAATACGGTGGATGGCTCTGCCGTGACGGATGCCAAGGCATTGAAAAATGCGGTATGCTTTGCCCAGTTTGTGCCGCAGTTGCACACGCTTCCACGATAGGAGCCGCAGTTTTTTGCCTGTGCGATAATGGCACGTATGATGGTGAGCGGCAATGTGCAGGTTGAAAACATGACTCAGGCCAGGCGGGTTCGAAATATCGCGGTGCAATACTATGCCCATCTGCGCGAAGAACGGGGGCTTTCCGTGGAAACGTTGCAAACCGACGCCGAAACACCCCGGCAGCTCTATCTGTTCTTGCGTGAACAGCATGGTTTCAGTTTGCCGATTGAGCGTTTGACCGTGGCTATCAACGATGCGTTTGCCGATTGGGACGCAGCACTGGAGGAGTCCGCTTCGGTGGTGTTTATTCCGCCGGTGGCGGGGGGGTGATGTTGCAAGAGCAGTCTGGTTTTTCATTGTCTGAGGCTCGCCTGGATGTGCGCAAGCTGCGCGATGATTTGGCCAATCGGCATGCCGGTGCGTTTATGTCGTTTGAAGGCTGGGTTCGTGATCATAACGATGGGCGTGAGGTGTTGCGGCTGGATTACGAGGCGTTTGACGCGCTGGCCCAAAAAGAAGGTGCGTGTATTATCGATGAAGCGCTGGCAAAATTTGAAATTGACGCGGCGGTTTGTGTGCATCGC
>CAZXUP010000378.1:0-1854 GCA_964643815.1 uncultured Vampirovibrionales bacterium | reverse complement strand
TCCTGCCCCCGCAACCACTTATCAAGTTCAAACTAAAGCCTTACGCCTTGTACGTAAGGCTTTTTTATTTACAAAGGATGCTAAATGCATGGCACGCATGCCTTTAGCAAAATCTCTTCGCTTGAAAACCGTTTATTTTTTTCTGAAAATCAAAACGCATTCTTTTGAAATGCTGGAAGGGACACCTTTTTAGCTTGTTTACTTCTCGTTAGAACTCATTTTCAGGCTTTATTTTTTATTTTTTGTTGTTTATTGGAGAACCATCACCGATGTCACCGATTTCCGCATCCCCCTTTAAAACCAAACCCCGTTTCGGCCAGCAACTTCCATCCTCATCCCCTCAGGAAAGTGCGCCTGCAAACCTCGCACCCGCCATTGCCTCTAATGACGCACTGTCGCAAGACGTCTTTTTCGGCGTGTCCAAAAAGAACAACCCTGCTATTCCCAAAAAGCAAAGCTGGTGGACGCCTTTAGCCGGTTTGGCGGCATTGTTTACCAGTTCTTGCGTGGATACCGGGGCAAATACTGCCGAGGTTGATAGGGCTGTTGAGATCCTGAAACAACCACCTTTCAAACCCAAAGATATCAACCGCTTCACACAAGAATCATACCCTGAAGCCTCTGCGTTCAAAACCCCAGTTGGCCAAAGCACTAACGCTCTCATGAAATCAGGAGAAACAGGGGGCTATGTATCCGCAGGGGGCACCGTTGTCTCCGATCCACGGCTGCAAGCAGCCTTGACCACGCTGGAAAGCAATGTGCTTGGCGCTCCGGTACTCGATACCATTGAAAGTGGCGTTTTCGGAGAAATTAAATTTGGCCCGGTTGCCAATAATGGCACAGCCCAGGTTGTGGCTCCTCCTGAAGGCAGCACCAAGCCCAATATTCACCTCAATCCCGAATTAGCGAATGAACGGCCTGAGCGATTGGCTACGGTCATAGGACACGAAACAGGGCACCAGGATCCGTCGAACACCGTTAAAGAGGAGTTGATCATTCAAGCATACCAAGCCGTGATGTATGGTGATTTCGTCCGACAAGATCCCACCGTAGCGCAAGACGATACAAAATTAACCAGAACCTTAAACGAGATTCTGGCGGCTCGGCTGAATAGTCGTGATGCCGACGGAAACCTGGTGCTGTGGGATGCCTCTGGCAACTTGTTCCCCGACGGCGCCCAGGCATCGGGCTTTGCAAACGCATTTTGCAACGAGGTCAACCTGGGCACCCCTGAGGCAGTGGCCGCTTGCAACGAGCAACGCAACCTTGGTCCATCGACCGTGGGCAACGAACAACTCAGCAGAACGGTTGAAATCATTACGGGTCAAAAAGTAGATGCCGCTTACAGTGACGCCACAGTCGCGCTTCTGGATCAGAACCAACAGGTCTTTAATCCGGAAGACTTAGTGGCATTGGGGAATGCCTTGAACCTGGATACTACCCCTGGTCAGCAACCGGAAGCCCCTGAAGAACAGCCGCAGCCAGATCAGCACGGTCATGGCCACAACCGCGGTGAAAACCGCCCTGAAGGACGTGACGGCAAGCAGGAATGGGACGGTAATCGCGACAACAACCGCGGCGAAAACCGCCCTGAAGGACGTGACGGCAAGCAGGAATGGGACGGTAATCGCGACAACAACCGCAGCGAAAACCGCCCTGAAGGACGTGACGGCAAGCAGGAATGGGACGGTAACCGCGATCACAACCGCAGCGAAAACCGCCCTGAAGGACGTGACGGCAAGCAGGAATGGGATGGCAACCGTGACCACAACCGTGGCGAAAACCGCCCCGAAGGCAGAGACGGCAAGCAGGAATGGGATGGCAACCGTGACCACAACCGTGGCGAAAACCGCC
>CAZXUP010000377.1:0-1856 GCA_964643815.1 uncultured Vampirovibrionales bacterium | reverse complement strand
CGAAGGTCCCAACGACAAGATTTTTACCTTTGTGCAGGTTGAAAAACCGGATACGGACGTGACGATCCCGGTCAACCAGTTTGCCGACGTCGCTGACTTAAACTATCTTAACGGGAAGCCACTTAGCCAGTTGATGACCGCTGAATTCGAGTCTACGCGCGCTGCTATCACCGCCAACCAGCGTCCTAACATGACCCTGACGCTGCCCAAGGTGGATGCCTATCATGTCGCGCAGCTCTTGTATTTGCTGGAGGTGCAGACGGCGATTGCCGGGGCTTTGTTGAATATCGACCCGTTTGATCAGCCGGGAGTGGAGCTGGCCAAGAAATATACCTATGCCTTGATGGGTAGAAAAGGCTATGAAGAGTTGATTCCGGTGGCCCGTGGCGAAAAAAGTCCGGTTCGTGCATAAACTGCCGATATGGGGCTTTCGTAACAAGTAAATTTATATGATAATTCTCAGAAACATCGTGCGTTAAGCAGTTATAATGCACATAGACTCAACTGATAGTCCAGAAATCCATATTTTTCCCTTTTATCAATCGTATTGGAGGTAGTACTGATGCCTTTTATTATTACCGAGCCATGTATTGGCGTGAAGGACAAAGCCTGTGTGGGCGTGTGTCCTGTTGACTGTATTTATGATTTTGACGGTGAGCCTCAGCTCTACATCCACCCGGATGAGTGCATTGAGTGCGGCGCTTGCCAACCGGTTTGCCCGGTCAGCGCCATCTTTATGGACGCCGAAGTGCCTGGCGGCCAAGAGCGTTTTATCGAGCTGAACGCCGATAAATCTAGAAGCCTGAAAGCCTGATATAAAAGGCTCCACCCGGCTGTAATCGACCCGATTGAGCCAACGGTGCTACCCAATACGAAAAAGCGTCCGGATTGCTTCGGGCGCTTTTTGCATTGAGGCTTATATTTTTCGTGTACAGATCAGGGAATCAGCTTACTGAAAAGCTCACCAACGCTAATCAGAAGGGTAGCTGGCAGTTGGCTGAGGGGCACCCAGACGGCCCGAATCTCTGGAGAGGCTGGGGCAAGCAGGTATAGGGCCAACACGGTCATGACAATGCCAAAAAAGATGGGCAAATTCCGTTTGCAAAACTCGATGATGATGGGAATGATCAGGAATGAGCTGACAGTGACGCCGGTCCAGACACCAGCCCATACGATTGTCGCTTCCATGTCTCTCTACCCCCTAATCGCTAATTTGAGGAATGGAGGAACCTGTACCATCAATACGATTGGCTGATGGTTGAAGTTTCGTTCGTCGATCGCGTTAGGGTTGGGCCTCATAGCGTCTTTTGGCTTCCAACCTCTTGTTTAATGCCCGTTGAAAATTGCTTTTAAACGGCCTGTCGGCAATCGGTTTCAGGCGGGGCTCAGTGTGCCGGACAGCACGGCCTTGAGCGAGGACAGAAGCGCCTGGATGTCCTCGGGTTTGGTATAGTAGCCGATGCTGGCCCGCACGGTGCCGCCTGTTGGAATGGTTCCGATGGCCTCATGCGCCATGGGCGCACAGTGAAACCCGGCGCGCAGCGCGATGCCATAGTTGTCGAACAAAAGCTCTCCCAGGGTTTTGGGCGGATAATTCAGCACATTGAAAGAAACCACGGGTGTTTTGTGCTGAACATCCGTGTGGCCGTAGATGGTCACTTCTTTTAATTCCTGCAAGCCGTTGATGAGTTGCGCCAGCAGTTCGGTTTCATGACGGTGAATGGCAGACAGCCCCGTTTCCTGCACCCAGCGGGCGCCTTCGGCCATGGCTAAAATTTGCGGCAGAGGAATCGTGCCCACCTCAAAGCCGTCCGGCGCCTTGGTGTGCATCTCATGCTGGCCCGAATCATTGCCGG
>CAZXUP010000376.1:627-1859 GCA_964643815.1 uncultured Vampirovibrionales bacterium | reverse complement strand
GCCGATGGCCTGCTTGCAGGCACAGGCAAGGGTGAAACGGTGGGGTAAGAGCCCACCGGCAGGGTCGAGAGGCCCTGGCCAGGTAAACCCCGACAGGTGCAAGGTGCTGGAGGCGCCGTTTACGGAACCTCCTTGGAAGCCGCATTCAATTGCAAGGGCTGCTCGTCCGCTTCCCGTATCCCGCTAGAGCCTTCCGGAAACGGCAGGTCGAGACAGATGATCGTCCAGAACAGAACCCGGCTTATGGCCGTCTCTTTTCAATACCAAACTGCCGCCTCTCCTCTTAACGTTCTATCTTTGCTGCGTTACGCCCAGATGAACCCTGAATTGGGATATGATAGCGATATATAGACGGGTGAACCAGGGATACGGACCTTCATGCTGCTGAAAGCGCTTAGTCTTGCATTGACTCTTTTGCTGGCCTTCTTTATTTCGGCCATGCTGGGTCTGCGCTTTTACATGATGCTTTTTTTTCCGGGCACGGCAGAAACGCGTTTTCTGTTTGAGTTTTTCATTCCTTTTTGGGACACGTTCAGTTTAATCACCCATTGGCTGAAAACGCCGGGCAGCACCTTGGCCGCTATTCTCGATCCCTGCCTTCCCCAAGCGATCCAGGCAGCGTTTCCCGAAATGCCGGCGGTTGATTTTGCGACTCATATCCTGCATAAGACCGGAACCGACCTGAAAACGCTGTACCCTGGTAAAGCCGAATGGGATACGTTCTTGTCCATTCCCATCTGGGCTGTGTTCTTCATCGGTTTTCATACCAGCTACTGGTTCCTGATCGAAAACAAGGACACCGCCGTCTACGAATTTCAGAACCGCAATCATCCGGTGAGGGTCAGAACGCGGGAGATGTCGGGCAGTAAATTGGAACGCAAGGAAAGCAAAAGGGAGCCGAACACGCCTCGATCACAGCAGGCTGCTCCGAGCGGCGAAAATAGCTATAAGGAGAGGCTCTCGCAGTACAAACCGGGGGCCAGTAATTTACCGCCCGTCCACCGTCAGGACGAGCCGACACCCGACAGATTGGAACAGATGAAGCAACAGGAAGGGGACATGATGGTCCGGCACATGATCCGTGGCCTGCAACGTGAAAACCTGAACCTGCGGCATCAGCAGCAGAACTTGCGTTCCACGGTATCACAATATTTTTCGCCCACTGTGCTCCGTTATCTCGAAGACAACCGGGCGGCCTTTGAAAATATTGAAAACCAGAAGCGTGATGTGAG
>CAZXUP010000376.1:0-617 GCA_964643815.1 uncultured Vampirovibrionales bacterium | reverse complement strand
TTGTTCTGCGATATTCGAGGCTTCTCGGCGTATTCCCAAAACGCATCTTCAGATGAGTTGGTCAATTTTCTCAGTGAGTATTTCAATATTGTCAGCAACATTATTCTGCAAAAGCATGACGGGGTGATTAACAAGCTGATGGGTGATGGCCTGATGGCGTATTGGGGTTTCCCGCTGCCTCAGGAAGATCATGGCTATATTGCGACCCGTGCGGCGCTGGATATTTTAAGAGAAATCGATCTGCACAACCAGACGCATGATAAAGCGGTTCCTTTGGAGGTTCGTGTTGGCGTAGCCAGCGGGGAAGCCATTATCGGCAACATCGGGTCGGCGGATTTCAAGGACTTTACCCTGTTGGGTATTCCCGTTAACCTGGCCGCCCGTTTGGAAGAGGCCAACAAGCAGCTAAACACCAGCCTGCTTATTTCCGGCAATACTTACGAAGCGTTGCAGGGGCGGATCTCCTGCCAGGATTACGGGGATATTACCCTGCGAAGCTGGCAAGGCACGGAACGTGTTTACGCGCCCAAGATCGAATACGTCGGCACACTTTAGATAGAATCCCCTGAAACCATCTCAGTTTGTCCTGTCATTCCCGCGAAAGCGGGAATCCATTC
>CAZXUP010000375.1:0-1867 GCA_964643815.1 uncultured Vampirovibrionales bacterium | reverse complement strand
GCTCGGACAGTTTTGCATCCAGCAATAATTCGCACAACTTGTAGGCCACCCCGGCGCCACACATCGGACCCAGCGGATGCTCCGGGTTATCGGCCAGCAAGCGCTGCGGGTTCACATTCGCCAGCGCGGGCGGCAGGTTCTCGGGCAGCGCGTGGTGATCGGTCACAATCGTATCCACGCCCAGGCCCTTCAGCAAGCTCACTTCGGAAAAGTTGGTGATGCCCGTATCGGTGGTAATCACCAGCTTGACATTGCGCGAACTGGTAAGACAGATGAGCGCGGGCAGGTTCAAGCCATGGCCCTCGGTGGCGCGATCGGGAATATAGAAACTGACCTTGGCCTTTAAATGTTTTTTGAGCGTTTCGTACAAAACAGACGTGCCGGTAATCCCATCCACGTCAAAATCGCCATAGACCAGAATCGACTCATCGTTCTCAATCGCCTTCAAAATCCGCTCAACGGCAGGCTTGGCATCGGGCAACTCCCAACCACTGGTGGGTTGATAATCCTGCAGGTTGAGGAACGCGCTGATATCCTCCGGACGCGTTAGCCCCCGGTTGGCCAGCAAGCGCGCCAACACCGGCGAGCCGCCCGCCGCATCCAGAACCTCTTTTGAAAACGCGCCGCTGTTTTTTGTGTTCTCTTCCCGAAACTGCCAGATGCTTGTCGTCAATGGAAGCGCTCCCTCTACCCAATGCTTGTTTAAAAAACCACGCATTTATCATTGAAATCGTGTTTACTATTGTACGGTAAAATTACGGCATGCCGGAATTGTGAACGTTTGAAAAAAGTCCCGCATGCTTTTACATCAACATGCGGGACTGTGTGCAATCAAGGCAGATAAGCGACGTTCTGCTATCAACGCTAGTCATCCATGACCGGAAGCGGATCACATTGCCCGTCGCCATCCGGGTCTGGACAGCCATCATCATCATCAGTATGGCTAATGGTTGGCTTATCACTCGGAAAAATAGGCAAAGAGGCTTGTACTGAAACGCTGCTCAAAAGTGTCAACGCCACCAACAAGGCAAATACCGTTAAAACCTTCGTCTTCATTGCTCGATATCCTTTCATCTAGTGAGTCGGGGCCAGTTTCATATTCACGATCTTGGCGACGTTTTGGAAAATCGCCTGAATTCCGTCACCGTCCGTATTTTCAGCCTCAAATTGTTCACCATCGGTTTGATAAGCCATGTTGTCTAAAAGTCCCGGTTTCCAGTTTTTATTTTGCAACAAGGTTCTGAATGTCTCCAGGGAACTACCCGGATCCGCATCATTGATTTGGATCGTATGAATCGTTACGTCCATATTTTTTGCCCGAACAATTTGGGTATTGGTTTGAGAAAGCATGTAGTCCACATACGTCTGGGCGCAGGTTTTTGCATTGGGATATTTTTTGCTGTTGTAATAGCTGGCACAGGTATTCATTTTGGTTGAACCTTCCGGCAGGTTCGGCTCACCATCGGTAAAAAAGATAATGGTTTTGTGAGATTGGGGTCTTCCATTCTTTGCCAACTCATCCAAGGCCACTTTCAATCCTGCCTGGTAGTTGGTGTTCCAGCCCGATCCCGAATATAGCGACAAACTCGTAATTTTGTCACGGACGCTATTGAGATTGGGAGAGTTTTGCGTGGAAGTGAACGAGCGAACCAGGCTGGAGGTTTTGTCAAATTTCACCAACGCCACCCGATCCAGAGAGTCGGGGCTGTTTTCTTCCATCTCAACCACCATATCCAGGAAGGCCTTTGCCGCTTTTTTTACATCCTTAAAGGGCTGACCACCACCCAGGTCGTCCATCGAGTTGGAGGTGTCAATCACCAACACCGTATCCCGAGGAGCGCCCACTGCTTTGGATGCCGCGTTTACG
>CAZXUP010000374.1:0-1900 GCA_964643815.1 uncultured Vampirovibrionales bacterium | reverse complement strand
CAACTTTTTTGAGAAGGGCGAAGAGTACCCCGAAGTGGATGGTCATCAGGCGGCGTT
Organism: uncultured Vampirovibrionales bacterium; assembly: GCA_964643815.1. Taxonomy (GTDB): domain Bacteria; phylum Cyanobacteriota; class Vampirovibrionia; order Vampirovibrionales; family Vampirovibrionaceae; genus CAZXUP01. The sequence goes on along the minus strand of CAZXUP010000374.1, from coordinate 1,843 downwards.
GATTGGTGAGCAACTGGGCGCCAATCTGGCGGCCCAAACCGCCCGGCAGGAATTGCGCGTGAAGGCCCTGGTGATGCTGTCTCCCGAGCAACCGCTGAAAGGCTTGGATGCGGGGAAGGATCTGGTTGATTACCCGAATCGCACCATGATTTTGGTGAGCGAAGACGATAAAGATCGCTACACCACGGCCAAGCAGTTATTCACGTGGGTGGCCGGTCCTAAAATCATGCAGGTCTATCAAAAGCTGGGGGTGGGTGCCGATATGATCGCCAATCGCGAGACGGTGGGGCATCACATCCGTGACTGGTTGATCAAGGCCTATCCGCCAAGCGGAAAGCCGCCATTAGACGAGAAAAGCGAAGCCGTCACCGAGAAAATAACCGATCCGAAAGCGGGGGCAAAACCAGACGCCAAATCAGAGGCGAAACCCCCAAACTCATCCGGATAAAGGATAGAGAACCGCCGGTTTGGATCGATAACCGGCGTATGGATACGTCATCTCGAACGGACTCGTCGTTGCATCAGACGCTGCGCAATCTGGATCGCGCGCTGCGTCGCCCCGTGTTGGAAGCGCTGGGCTTGCAAGGCATTGCCTGCATGCTGCGCGAACTCAGGCTGTTTCATCAGCAGGCCGAAAACGCCCGGCAAGGCGACAATCATCTGGTGGCCGCGGGATGTCGTTTGTCGTTGGATTTAAACGAAGCGTTGATTGCCAAGCTGGTGGATACGGTGCAAAGCCAGGAGCAGGCGATTACATTGCTGTCCCAGCAGTTGAAAGTCCGGCTGGAAGAGCGGGATCGCGCCACGCGTCTGTTGCATCAGGCGCAAAACATCAGGCACCAAACCGCGCAATCCGCCGAATCTGCTGGGCTGGGCTGTATTCTGTAAAACTTGTTTTTAGCTTGAGTCTCTCTGTCATTCCGGCCTTAGCAACGCAGAGAGCCGGAATCCAGTGTTCGGGGAGGCAATGTTCACGGGTTGGTAATGGATTCCTGCTTTCGCAGGAATGACAACATGCCCCTCACTAAAGCCAGCTTGCTGCCCGCTTTCAGTTGAGTGGTGAGTTGGCTATAGCCTGATTACGGTAGAGGCAGGCGGGAATCGGTGGAAATGACGGTGGGTTGTTTCATGGCCAAGGCCTGAAACGGCATGCGGAGGCTGGTTTCGTAAAACCGATCCGGCTCGGCGGTGACATAGTATTCCACATCGTATTCAGCCTGATGCATTCTTTGCTGGGGAGATGCCAAGTTATTTTCTGCCAACAGCCGCTTGACTTCCAGCGCCATAAACACGGCGGGGTCGAGTATTTCTACGCTGTCGGGCACCATGTCAATAATCCGGTGCATGACATACGGATAATGCGTACAACCCAAAATAATCGCTTCCACATCGGCTTCCAGCAGCGGAGCGAGGTACTTGCGCAGCAGGGCCTCGCACTCCGGTGTTTCGCCTTGGCCTGCTTCAATCACGGTGGCCAGGTTCCCGCAGGCCATTTGCACCAGCTCAACCGGTGCCTGTAGTTGATTCAATAAATGCTGATACCGGTTGGAGGCCACCGTGGCGCACGTGGCCATCACCCCCACCTTGCGGTATCTTCCGGTTTCCTTCAGCCAGCGGCAGATGGGCGTCACCGGATCGATAAACGGCGTGCCTGCCCGAAATAAATGCGCCGTCACGGCTGATGCCGTGTTGCAGGCCACCACCATCATTTTTACCCGGTGCTGATCAAACAGCCAGTCAAAACAGCCAGAAACGTACTGGTTGAGCTGCTCGATGGTTTTCTCGCCATAGGGCATGTGCAAGGTATCGCCCAGATACACAAAGCGTTCATCGGGCAAGGTTT
>CAZXUP010000373.1:0-1902 GCA_964643815.1 uncultured Vampirovibrionales bacterium | reverse complement strand
GTGCATCCATCTGCAGGCCAATAACACCTGCGGCATTTACGACGAACGGCCATCCTTCTGCCGCAAGTACCCGTCAGAGCATTCGCTGCTGATGGGCGGCAAGCTGGCCGAAGGCTGCGGGTATCAATTCCGCCTGCTGGAGAGTTTTCGGGACGTGCTGCAAAAAATGGCGGAGCAGCAACCGGCTTCTCACCAAACGAAAGCCTGACGCTATGAGCCTGTCCGCGAACCTGCCCGCCGATTCCAAACTTGCCAACATGCCGGTTTCACCGGTTTATCCCGCTCAAAGCATTACCACCCTCATCAGCCGAGCCTGGAACCTGCTGCGCTGCAATTTAAAAGCCAGCCTGCTGCTGATGCTGGCCCCCACACTCGTGCTGATGGTTTCCCGGCTTCTGTTCAGCATCCCGGCCAGCCAAACGTTTTTAACGCCTACCCTCGGTCAACAGCTGGCCATTACGCTTGCAAGCAGCCTGCTGGGCTTATTGGTGGCCATCGTCTCCTATTTTGTGTGGGGAGGGTGCACCTGTGCGCTGATTCGCCTGTATTATTCCGCCATCACGCAACGCCAGCCGCTCAACCTGCGGGAGTGCCTGCAACCCATCCTGCGGTATTGGCCCGGAATCACGCTCACCATGACCGTACTGGGGCTTGTACTCATCATTTTTATGACGATTGATTTCGTGATTCTGTTTTTTGGCCTGATGATGTCAACCGCCGCCATCCCGGGCCTGATTGCCTATGTCGCAGCCAAGCAAAGTCTGCTCCTCATCGCCATGATCGTTTTATTCTTTTTGCTGTTTGGTTCTGTCGTGCTGGCTGTCATCATCAGTCTGACAACCGTTCAGAGCGTCTGCTTTTTCGCCCCGTTTATTACCCTCGCAACAGGCCCCAAACCCGGAACGTTTAGTTGGAAACGCTGTTGGAACGTCATTCGACTGGAGCTGGCCAATGCCCCACGATTGCTTCTGTTTACGCTGGCGTTCTTCGGCTTTTCGCTCGTCCTGTCCATCACGCTCAACACGCCCGCCATTTTGTGGCACTGGTTTGAAACAACCCGTCTGGGCGTTGAGCAACAGTATATGATTCCATTCCATGTCCAAGCCGTCACCAATCTCTGGGCAAGTTTTGTCGGCTTGTTTTTGATGCCCTTTCATACCGCGGCCCTGGTTTTGTTCTGGTATGACTGCCAGGTACGCAAAGAAGGACTGGACCTGCAACTCTGGCTGCAAAACCTGCGCTATCGCCGAGGATTGCATGCACAAACGGCAAGTTCCTGAAAAGTCCGTCCGCATCCGGTATAATGACTAAATAAGAGAGAAAAGCGTGTTCAGGAAGTGGGCGTCATGAGCGACGATATCAGCAATGTAATCAATATTTTCCAGCGTCACCGGCGGGGCGAGCATCTGCATTTTGAAGTGGAAGAGGGCGGGGAAATCATCATCAGCCCGGATGGTTTCAACTACGTCAGCATCAAACAAGACGGCAATGGCAACCATGATGAAACCACCCTCAACGAGATTGCGAAAAAGAAGCACTATATCTTCAAGATGATGGAAGTGCACAACGAAGGGCACACCGTCCGGCTCAACAACTATTACGTCCCCGGTGATCGGTTGGAAGAATTTCTGCTCAGCCTTCCGCATCGCCCCGGCAGCATTTTGGAAATCAAGCAGTTCATCCCCGATCACATGGCCTAACAACTTTATTTTCGCCAAGTCAAACAGAACAGTAAAACCGAATCAAAACCCGTTTGTGATTGCCTGTACTTTCCGTTATTCTGAAAAAGCCGTTACCCGCAGGTAATGGTCGGGACTAGTAACCCCGTACAAGGTGGTCTGCATCGGCCACAACAGATGCCGCTTCTCCGGTCTTTTGGCCGGGAGCAACTGTCTTAAGAGT
>CAZXUP010000372.1:714-1927 GCA_964643815.1 uncultured Vampirovibrionales bacterium | reverse complement strand
GGCGCATGCGCATGGCATTCCTTTTTATGTGGCGGCGCCGTTGTCCACCATCGATATGTCTCTGGAAACCGGCGAGCAAATTCCGATTGAAGAGCGCCAGCCGGAGGAAATTTCCACAATCAACAACGAGTTGATTTGTGCGCCGGGCGCGCGGTTTTACAATCCGGCGTTTGATGTGACGCCCGCCAGGTACGTGACGGCGATTATCACCGAAAAGGGCGTGGCTCGCCCCGATTTTCGTGAGAGCCTAGCCGGACTGTTTTCCTGAAAGGTTGGCATGGGGTTTTTGAAGAGGGCTTGTGATGCAGATTAATCGGGTCGTTCCAACAGCTTCGATGGGCGCGCCGGTGCGTTTTGAAGGACGGGGGCGCAAGCTGACTTCCGGTTTGTTATTGTCGCTGGGCATACTGGCGACAGCGCATGGTTATACCCATTCGGACCGGGTGTCATTTCTGGAAGTGGGCCTTGGAGCCTTGGGGGTGGGAATGGGCGCCGGGATGCGCGACAAAGACAAAGCGGACGCTAAAAAGAAATAAAAATTGGCAGATTTTGAGTGGGGCAGGCAATTTTTACTCTCTGGTTGTTTTTATTTAAATGGATTCCCTAGATTATTCCATTAGGCATTCCACGTGACTTGAGAGAGATAGCAAGAGAGACCACAAGGTAGAGGTGTATTATGGTGTCGATCAGACCTACTGGTTTGAATGTGCAGGCAAATGCCTTTTTGCAGGCGCGCTCGTCCGAAGATTCATCCAAAAAGCAGCAGGCTCAGCCCAACGATGCTCAGGCCGTTCAGGCGCCGCAACAACAAGCTACTGAGCAGGCGGTGCAGTACGATGGGCTTGGTCAGGATAACAAGCGAAAAGGGGTTCAGGAAGACGAAGCAAAAACCCTGATGACGCAGTTGGCTCAAAAAATGCAGGATTTGGCCCGGCTGGAGCAGATGCGGGATACGTTTAAAAGCAGCGTGCAAGATGGCGCAAGCTCCGGCGGAGAGGTTCAAGATGTTGAATCCAACATCCAGTCCGCCAGCCAAGTCATCAGCCAGTTGAACGACCAGCTTCGCTTCAGCCAGGAAGGCAAGAGTATTGGTGGTTTTGTGGGTCAGCAGGATAATGGCAGCCGTCGCCTGAGTTATTTCGCCTAAGGGCGTATTTGGGCTGACAGGAATCGTCGAAAACTCCTCCGTCCGCATCATTTGGCATGGCTTCAA
>CAZXUP010000372.1:0-704 GCA_964643815.1 uncultured Vampirovibrionales bacterium | reverse complement strand
GGAAGAGAAAACGTGTCCGGATGAGCACGATGCTCCAAGTTTTTTGCCATAACGGGCGTCGCCCGAGGCTGGCCGGGTTTTTGGCCGGGTGGCTGCTGCTTGCGGCGTTGTCGGGAGGAAACCCTGCGTTCGCGCAACTTGTGCCCGGATTGACGGAAAATCGGCTTAATCCAAGCGTGTTGCAGCAACAGCCCGAGCGTGATCTGGAACGTCGGGAGCAGGAATCTCAGCCGCTGAAGCCCACGGCGGAGACGAAAAAGCCGGAGGTGAAAACCGAGGAGGATGCATCTTCCGAGGCGCATGTCCCGGAGATGGAGATGCGTTTTGTCTTGCGGGAAATCCAGATTGCCGGTGTGACGGTGTTTGGCAACGTGGTGCTGGAGGAGAAATTTGCCCCCTGGATTGACCGCGAAGTTGGCTTGAAAGATCTGCTGACGATTGCCGCTGATATCACGAAACTCTATAAAGATAACGGCTATATCACGTCACGCGCCGTGTTGCCGCTGCAGGATGTCAATAACGGCACGGTCATGATCCAGGTGATTGAAGGCAGGGTGGGGGATGTGGCGATTGAGGGGAACGAGCATGTGCGCGACCGTTACATCAAGGCCCGCTTGCATCAAAAGACGGGCGATGTGTTTCGTCTGGAGACGCTCCAGAAGGACATGCTGAGCCTTAGCGCCGATGCGTTGCTGGATAAGGCC
>CAZXUP010000371.1:0-1942 GCA_964643815.1 uncultured Vampirovibrionales bacterium | reverse complement strand
CCAGTGTAAAGGCTGGCATCTCGGCGCGTCAATCAAAAGCCCCCAATGGATCGTGCCGTTTCGCTTTAAAAGCCAGGATGAGTTGGGTGACCCGCGTTCTTTCAAATTCAGACTGGATTACCCCATGATTATTTCCGCCGGCGTTGGCTATTCCGGGCATCCTAAGCTGAAATTGGCAACGGATGTCCGCTATCTGGACTATGAACACACAAACGGCTTCGAACAGAGTGGATTTGACCCAAAAACTGGCGTCTTACGCGGCTTAGGCTGGAAAAGCATCTGGGCGGTTGCCACCGGGGTACAAGCCAAAGTGACTCAGAAATTGAGCGTGCGCGCCGGATATGGGTTCAACCAAAACCCCATCCGGCAAAGCGAAACAGCGCTCAACATTGTTGCCCCCGTCATTGCCCAGCACCATTTGTTTGCCGGTTTCTCCTATCGGCTCACCCAATCCTGCCTCATGGCGCTTGCGTACCACCACGGGTTCATGAATACCATCCAAGGGCCGTTTCAAACCCCGGCAGGCGCGATCCCCAACTCGTCGGTCAAGGTCCGTAGCAGTTCGGACAGCATTTTTTTCAGCCTGATTTTTAAGTAACGCCGCATGTGGGTGGCGGGTTTTGTAACAACTTCTTCACATCGGATGGCGATTTCGCAATCGGGCTTAATTGGTTGTTTTTATTTTGATAATTAGAGAGAGCAAGCGTCCTGTTCTTCTTCACACAGAGAGCAGGGTTTCAACGACATAGTGCCGTAACCATAGAGAGAGCTTTGGGTTATGTTTATTAATTTCAATGGAGCCGCCGCACCCGGCCTGGCAAGCCCTTTTGCAGCCAGCCCGGTTGTTGGTCAACAATTCAGTCCCGTTGCTTTTGGAGGTAGCCCCGCTGCCGCCGGACAAGCGACCACGCTCGCCTTGGGCGAAGAAGGCGGCGGTTATCCGGGTGTTGTTCCGGGTTATCCGCAACCTGTACCCCAGCAGCCGCCGCAACAGCAGCAAGCGATTGTGCAGATGTTGCAACAGATGATGCAGGCGATGATGGCGTTGATTACGCAATTGATGACGCCACCCCCTCCGCCGCCACCGCCGCCGCCACCACCGCAGCAATCGGCAGTGAACCCGCAGATCATGTCCACGATGTTGCAACTGCTGATGCAGATGCTGCAATTAATGGCTGGCGGTCAGCAAGGCGCGCAGCAACAACAGTTTCGCCTCTAGGCAGTTGGTTTAACAACGGAAGAGAGAGACAAGAACAAGAGAGAGAGAAGAGAAACCAAAGAGCGTTTGGAGAGAAGCCTGTCTTTTCCCGGACGCTCTTTTCACATGGCAGCTTCCGGCGAAAGCTCTTTATAATAGAAGCATGACCATTCTGATTATCGGTGCGCCCGAAGAAGCCCACTCGGCGTTTATCCACGAGAAAATCCAGGAACGTGGGGGAGAGGCGGTTTATTTCGATACCCGACGTTTTCCGGGTGACATGCGTCTTAGTCTCCGTCCCGATGGTTCCAGCTTGGGGACGCTCCAGAATGGAGACGATCTGCCAGTACCGCTGGAGCGTATCCGGGCGGTCTATTGGCGCTACCATATGGGGGTGCAACTGCCTCCGCTCAAAGACAGTTTTTTGCTGGAGATGGCCCACCGGGAGATCGAATCGACGGTTGGCAGTCTGTTTCGCATGCTCGATTGCCGTTGGGTCAATTCGCCCGACGCGATTGCCATGCATGCCTACAAAACCTACCAGCTCAAGCTGATGCACGCGCACGGCCTGCGCATTCCCAAAACGCTGGTGACCAACCAGCCGGATGACGTGCTGGCGCTTTATGAGCAGCTCGATGGTCAGGTCATCTACAAGCCCGTGCGGGGTGGGGCGCACACGGCCCGGTTAAAACCCGATGATTTGAAACCGGGGCGCCTGAAAGAACTTTCCCAGGCGCCTGTGCA
>CAZXUP010000370.1:0-1946 GCA_964643815.1 uncultured Vampirovibrionales bacterium | reverse complement strand
ACTGGGCATGTCGCGCACGCCTGCCGGATGGCCGATGCGAGGGATTTTATGATAACGGATGCGCGAGTCTGAAAATGCGTGCACGATGCTTTCCGTGTGATCCATCGAGGCGTCATCCACGATGAGCAATTCCCAATGCTGATATGTTTGAGCCAGCACCGACTGGATGGCTTTACCGATAAAACGCGCCGCGTTGTGCGTGGGCATGATGATGGAAACAAGGGGTGTTTTACCCATGACTGACCTCCCCTTGCAGTGGCTGTTGTAATGCATGGGCGATGTGGGGAGGGCGGATTTTGAGTTGGAGGGGGGTCAGGATTTTATCCGAGAATATTTTCCACTCCAAGGGTGTGGCGGTCATCCAGAACCACAGTCCGGCGCCGATGAGGATGGCGCCGAATGCAACCAGCCCGATGGGCAGCAGCTTGAATGCGCTGGCGCTGACAACCGGTTTCCACAGCTGCACCCAGAGGATGGAAATGGCCAGCGGTAGCACAACACTGCCGTGTACGGTGCTGACGTACCGACGGAATGAAATGGAGAGTTCCCGGCAGGTTTTACGGATGAGTCCACCCTGGTGTTGAATGAGTTGCGGAATGAGTGTGCCGAGTGCGACGCCAATCAAACCCAAAAACTGCACTAAAATCAGGCTCAGCACCAGATTTGCCAGCGCGGTGAGAAGACTGGAGACGGTGAGATATTTTGAGTGTCCCCAGGTAAATAACCAATTGCCAGCCATCATTTGCAGAACGCCGCTGAGCATAATGGGCGCTGCAACCATCAGCAGCGGCAACGTTTCCGATAGCGTGACCCGGTGTGCGGAGAAAATTTCCAGTAGGTCGCCGTAGTTGGAGATAATGAGCATCATCAGCATGCAGGCGACAAAGTTCAGCAGGCAGCTCATGCGTAAAAACAGTTGTCTGGCTGCTGTGACTTCCCGCTGAATGGCCATTTTGGCAAGCAACGGAAATGCGCCTTCGGACAACTTGAGGCAGATTTGAACCACAATACCCAGAAAGCGGAACACCAGTTCGTAAATGCCCACGGCCCCAATCGGCAGGAACAGACCGATGATGATGACATCAATTTTATGGGAGATGATGATGCTGAGGTTGATCATCATGCCGTGAAAGCTCAGGTGCATCATTTCTTTCAGCGCAGGCAAGCTGAACGGAATTTGGGGCTTTAATAGCTGCGGCTCCAGCTTCAGTGCCTGAATCATCATCAAGCCCAGCCGTAAAATACCGCCGAATAACCGGGCCGCCATAATCTCGGGCAGATTGAAGCCCAGGGTCAATAAAATCAAAGCACCCAGATTGGCGACCAGATTGTAGAGCGTGTCGGCTGTGTTGCTCCATTGATGCGAGCAATGCGCCAGCAGAACCGATTGATAATAGCAGCTATAAATGTTGAGGGCGGCTTCCACGACAATCAGTGTCAAAGCAACCGGTGCAATGTCGGCCAGTGCAGGCGGGATGTGAAAGATTGCGTCAAACCAGGGCATTAAGGTCAAGCCACCCAGTAAAAATAAGAGCGCAAGCAGGGCAAACAAAGAATGCCCGACTTTCAGATAGGCTTTGCGTCCGTAATGCGCGTCTTCCTCACCGCTCAGAAGTTTAACCAGCGCGTTGCTGACGCCCAGATCCAAAAGCAGGGCCAACTCGAACAGGCCGAGCAGCAAAATATAGAGGCCGAATGCATCCAGGCCCAAGTCCGCAATCAAAATAGGAATGACCAGCATGTTGAGGCCCATTTTGATCACGACGCTGCCCGCGCCGCTCAGCATGCCAAACAGATAGCGTTGCCAGAGGTTCATATAGACTCCTCTGCCTGTTCTTGCTGTTCGCGGAAATGGACGCAGTACAGCAGGGTTGTCAGGCTCCAAAACACCATGGGGGCATCAAACATGTACGACATTTCATCGAAGCCGCAGACGCACAAAAAGT
>CAZXUP010000369.1:0-1973 GCA_964643815.1 uncultured Vampirovibrionales bacterium | reverse complement strand
GCACCGTTTCCGTCAGCATCGGATAGACAATCAGCCAGCCCATCATCAACGCCAACGACATGATAATCACCACATACGGAGATTTTTCCCCATCCGAAAAACGCTTGATGCCCCACGCAGTCGCCACCAAAACCAGCACCATAAAAAACGGTGAAACCGCCGTGTGGTAATCCCAGAGAAAATCGAGACTCTGCCCGCGATCGCCCTGGATAACACTGTTGGCCAAACCGCTTAACGTCTCAAGATACGTAGCACCGCAACAACCGGAGTAAAACAGACTAGCCAGCACAAAAAACACAAAGCCGGGCAAGGCGAACCAAAACAGGTTTTGCAACACCTGTCGACGCAACGCCAAAATGAGAAACAGAAAAACAATGGCCGTGTAGTAAAAACCCGGATACACCAGAAACTGGCACAGCCACAAAGCACCTGCCCACAGCATTGTTTTTCGGCGCACGCGATCATCCGCTTGAATAAAAAACAGATTGGAAATTTTCAGCAGGGCCAGTAGAAAAAATGTTTCGGCAGCCAAAGATGGCAAAATGTGTCGGGTAAAAAACAGGTTGGGCAACCACAGTACATAGAGCAATGCGGCCAAAAGCGACACCGGACGATCATCAAACAGTTTGATTGCCAACCGATAAACCAGAGACGCATTCAACACAAAAACAATGGTTTGAAAAAGCCCCGGCACCCATGCATGGGAGAGAATCATCGTCCAGCCCGAAGCCGGATCAATACTGTAATGCCCGCCGTTGACGGCCAAGTGCAGCAACAACGCGGGCAGATAAATGATGTAATACAAAACGCGATCGGCTGAGGTCGCCAGCAACGCCGCAGTGCTGGAACTACCCTTCTGATACCAGCTATACAGATCCAGCGGCATAAAATAACGATATTCATCCGGGTAGAAAAACATTCCGTGCGCCGCGCTGAGCGTTCCCAACAGGGCGGCCAGCAATAAAACCGCAGTCAGCAGCTTGTTCTCTTGGAGGCGTTTCATCATGGCGGGCAAGCGTTAAGCCGGGTGGCTTGTTTTCTCTTCCGGGCGCGGCTGGTTTTTCAGCTCGTCAATTTCCAGGATGGGCGGGCCGCAGACAATTTCGATCTCGCCCCAATACCCGGCCAGAAAATACCGCCCGTCCAGTTGGTAAAAATAATCAATCGCGCCATAATCGACGCTGCCGGAACCCGGATCGATATACGGCTGAATGCGGCTGGCCCAGCGGACTTCTTCCATATTTGGAAAAAAGATGCGGCCCCGGCGATAGCTGTATTCAATGTCCTTTTCGGGGTCCTCTTCGGGCGGCGTGTAGAGCGGGTAATTCTCGTTGATGGCGAAATTCATCTGAAAGTCCACAAAGCTCATGGTAGTTTTCAGGTTCAGCACCAGGCTTTCCTCCAGAACAATCTGGTTGAAGCCCCCTTCAAACTCGGTGTAGTTGACCTGATCAGCCATCTGTCCGCACCTCTCCTTCCGCACCATTGGAGCCAACGATATCCCCTGATTATACCCCGAAACCCCATTCCTCAAAAATCAACCACACACAGGGTTCGTCACTGAGCCATACTGAACCCGTTGTCATTCCCGCGAAAGCGGGAATCCATTTAGCGGGGAATACTTTGCATAGGTTATTCAATTTCCAAGCCTAATCCTGACAATGGATTTCCGTTTTCGTGGGAATGACAAAAGAGCAAGCCACCTTCTACTCTGCGATCAGGAGAGACAAAGCCGATCTAGCCGTAGTGCTTGAGGGTGAAGTGCTTATAGGCCAGCATACCCAAAATCCCCACGGCGGGCAGCAGGTAGACCACCTGAAGCATGCTGTAGCGCAGGAGCTTCGGCATAAACTGGGAGTAGATTCCCCCGGCCATCTGGATATCCTGGTAGGTTAGCACCGCAAACAGCATGAGCGCCACCAGAGCCAAGAAAAACAAGCCCATACCGCCCATTTCGTCTTCCATTTTCTGGC
>CAZXUP010000368.1:0-1998 GCA_964643815.1 uncultured Vampirovibrionales bacterium | reverse complement strand
GACGCTGGCCCACAACGTCAACCTGATCAACACCGAAGAACTGCGCGCCTTTTTGCAGGAGCGCGGCTTTTTCGGGCACGGCAACAGCGACAGCCACTTGATGGCGCAGTACATCAACTACCTGCTGAATCAGGGCAAGCCCTTGAAGCTGGCTGTCAAAGAAGCCTTGCAGGCCTGCGAAGGCGCATTTTCAGTTGTGATTGCCATGGGCGACACATTGATTGCCGCGCGGGATCGGCATGGCTTGCGCCCGTTTTGCATGGGACGCAATCGCAACGGCGGCCTGGTCGTGGCCTCCGAAACCGCCGCGCTGGATATCGTCGGCGCGACCTACGAGCGGGATATCGCGCCGGGCGAAGTGCTGATTGCAGAGCTGGACGATTATTATCGCGGCTTGCACACCGAAAATTCAGGGCGAACCGAATCACTATTTCTGGATGGCTTTAAAAAAGAACACCTGTGCATTTTTGAACTGGTGTATTTCGCGCGCCCGGATAGTGTGATTCAAGGACGTTCGGTGTACACGTACCGCATGAATCTCGGGCGGCGGCTCGCGCAGATTTCGCCCCCGATTAACGCCGATATCGTCATCCCGGTGCCCGATTCGGGCAACGTGGCGGCGGTGGGCTATAGTCAGGAATCCGGCATTCCATACGTGGAAGGCTTGATCAAAAACCGGTATGTCGGACGCACATTTATCAGCCCCACGCATGAATTGCGTGAAAAAGGGATTCAACTCAAACTGAACCCGCTGAAAGATGTGTTGCAGGGCAAAAGCGTCGTGGTGGTGGATGATTCCATTGTGCGCGGCAACACCAGCCGCAATCTGGTGAAAATGCTGCGCGAAAGCGGCGTGCGCGAAGTGCATTTTCGCGTGTCATCCGCGCAGGTGAAGAGCCCCTGTTTTTACGGCATCGATATGTCCAGCGGCAAAGAACTGATTGCCAACCAGATGCCGGACACGGAAGCGATTCGGAAGTACCTGGCAGTAGACAGCCTGGTGTATTTATCGGTGGAAGACATGATGGCCGTGGCGGGCTATGATTCTCCCTGCACCGCATGTTTCAGCGGACATTATCCAGCCGGGCAACCATCCGAGTTTGAACTGACGACACTCAACCAGTAACATCAAGAGGCTGGCTGTAATAGTTGCCGCAACTGCTGGTTAATGGTTTCCACTTCCGCTTCCATTTTTTCAAGCAGAAATTCGACGCCTTCGGAAGAATTGGCCTTGGCTTTTTCTTCCAGGTTCGCCGCCAGCACTCTCAATCGATGCGCACTGATGGCGGCAGCCATGCCTTTCAACTCATGGGCAAACCGACACAATGCCGGCCAATCCGACAGGCTGAACGTTTGCCTGATTTTGAGCAGAACCGCAGAGGCGTCTTCTTTAAACAAGTCCACCAATTCCCGCAGTGCCGTCTGATCATATCCCATTCTCACCATGAGTTCCGCCGTGTCGATATGCTCCTTTGCACCGGCAGAATTTTGCTGCACCCGTTTGAAATAAGAGCGCGCCAAAACCGCCTGCACCTGTTCAGAAGAAATCGGCTTGCTGAGATAATCATCCATACCCGCTTCCAGGCATCTTTCGCGATCTTCCGCCAGCCCAAACGCGGTCATCGCCACAATGCACGGTCGGGATGAGCCGGAAGCAACAATGCGTCGTGTCGCCTCCAAACCATCCATCTCGGGCATTTGCACATCCATCAAAATCAAATCATACGAAGACTCTTTCAACATGCGCAGCACTTCCACGCCATTGTTTGCCAGGGCAGGCTCATATCCCATTTGTTTCAAAATGTGCAAAATCAGTTTCTGGTTGGTCGGATTGTCTTCTGCGACTAAAATCCGCAATGGAAACAGTTCTCCCACAAACAGTTGCGCCACTGCTTCCCGGTGAAGCTGGCTATAAGCAGTCGTGGGCGCTTGGGACGGTGTCCAGGGGACAAAAATGGTCCGCATCGAAAAGTAAAATGCCGAACCCGCATCCAGTTC
>CAZXUP010000367.1:0-2006 GCA_964643815.1 uncultured Vampirovibrionales bacterium | reverse complement strand
ATTCCAACCAACTCTCATATTGAAAATGCGGGCCGCGATGAAGAGGATGCCGATTAGGGCAACGAAACTAATCACGACAAAAAAGCGTTGGATGCGATAAACGGCAACACGGCGCATACAGAGTTCCGGCAAAAGTATAGAGCGTGAATGGGTAACAATTCCCCAAGTTATTGTAGCCTCTGAATCATTGCTGTCAACTTCAGGGTGCATTTCAATTTGGGGGCAAAAGGGGTAAGATGGGCGCAAGGGGGTAACCATGAAACAAACACGCGCCCAGAAGAAAGCAAAGATGCAGGCGGCAGCCGAAAGGCTCATTGAGCAGTTGCTGGATTGGGATGAGACAAACGCCCGACCGAACTTAACTGCCATCGAAGATGAGGTGCTGAAATTACGGCAGCAGTTTGGGGAAGAGATGGCGGATGTGCTGATAGCAGGACAAGAGGCTCGTCAGCCCGCCGAGGCTCCAGCGTGTCCACAGTGTGGCAAGACGATGCGCTATAAAGGGGAGAAGCGCAAAGATGTGGCGAGTCGGCTGGGCGCAATCGAGGTCGGGCGAGGCTATTATTACTGTGCGGCTTGCGAAAGCGGCTCTTTTCCCCCTAGACGACCAACTTGAACTGAAGGGGATGGGGCTGAGTGATGGAGTGAAGCGGGAAGCGGTGTGGCTGAGTGGCGCGGTCCCCTCCTATGAGATGGTGGAGGAAATCTTGCGCCGCATCGGCGGGATTCACGTTTCACGTACAACAATCTGGCGTTGCACGCAGCAAGCAGGGGAGAAATTTTGTAGACTGGAAGAGGTCGAACGCAAACGAGCCACGGCATTACCTGAACAGTGGCAGCCACCCAGCCGTGCCGAGGTTGCCGACCAGCGCATGGGTGTGGCGATGGATGGGGCGTTGGTCAACATTCGCCAGGAGGGGTGGAAGGAGGTCAAAATCGGCACGATATTTGAGATTGCCGTTGCGCCGACGCCAGACCCTGACACAGGCGAGTTGATGGAGTTTGCCCACGCTGCCGACAACAGCTATGTCGCGCATCTTGGTGGCCCGGATGTCATCGGCGAAATGACTTGGACAGAAGCACGGCGACGGGGCTGGGAGCAGGCGCAAGACAGCCAAGTGCTGGGCGATGGTGCGGTTTGGATTTGGAATCAGGCGGCACTCCATTTTGGTACATCTCACCAAGTCGTGGATTGGTATCACGCCAAGCAACATCTCACTGCCGCGGCGCGCTTGCTCAAAAAAGAAGGCTCTTCCGCTTTTTCCCGTTGGCTCAACCGTCGCACCACCCTGCTTTTTCAAGGACATGCCCAACGCATCGCCGCTGAACTCGACAAGGCCGCAGCCGCACACTCTGCCGATGCCCTAGCAACTGAGGCCACTTTCTTCCACAATCATCATCTGCGCATGAACTATTTAGAGATGCGTGAAGAAAATTGGCCCATCGGCAGTGGCACGGTGGAAAGTGCCGCCAAGCAGTTCAAAGCTCGTTTCTCTGGCCCGGGTATGCGTTGGAGTCGCAAAGGCGCACAAAACCTCCTCCCCATTCGCGCCGCTGTTCTCAGCAATCGCTTTCATGACCGTTGGGCTGATGCCAAAAACCTGCCCCCCATTTGAGATACACCCACAAGGCACTTAATGAGTGAAACGTAGCAATAAAAGGCATATAGTATGAGTCATGCGAGTCATTCAAATCATGCGAATCAAGCATCTGCCGCTTCTGTGTTAGGGAAAGTGGGGTTGCCGATGTCAATCAGGGAATTGGCTGCCCAGCGGTGGGATGTGATTGTGGTCGGCGGCGGACACAATGGGTTGACCTGTGCCGCTTATTTGGCACGCGCAGGGAAACGTGTACTGGTCTTAGAGGCGCGGGAACGGATCGGTGGCGCTTGTACGATTGAAGAACCCTGGCCTGGTTATCGGATTTCTCCTTGTGCCTATTTAGCGGGTCTACTGCATCCACAGGTGATTCAGGAACTTAATTTGCCTGCCTATGGCTTTGCCTGG
>CAZXUP010000366.1:1191-2009 GCA_964643815.1 uncultured Vampirovibrionales bacterium | reverse complement strand
TGGATACTTCGATGCCGGGCCATAGACACCAGCCGAACTAGCATGACCGACCCCGCGCACTTGGTCAGGATAGCGCCGCGCTGTCTCCAGCACTACGGTTGTCCCTACGGCGTTGACACGCATCCCCAGCACGGGATTGGCGCGCACAAAGGGAACTTGCAGCGCGGCAAGGTGGACAATGTGGGTAATCCCATTTTCGACAACCGTGCGCTCAAAGAGGTCGAAATCGGTGATGTCCCCCGCAAACATGGTGACATTGGCAAGCTCATCATCGCTCATGATCAAGTGCAGGCGATGGCGCGAGCCTGGCAGGTCATAGGTAAAGACAGGGACACCCTCGCCCACAAGTTGCTTGACCGCCCATGAACCCAGACAGCCATAAGCGCCTGTTACCAAAAAACGTTCAGAAGCCATTCTTATCTCTTTCTATTTTTGGTTGCCTGCAAGCATGGAGCTTGCAAGATTATTGTGCTTGTCAGCCTTTGTGGATATAGTTTGTATAATAATCGCCAGCCAAAAAATCCATCAAAGAAATTAGCTAGGAAGTAGCACGCCATGTCCAACCATGAGTTAGCCCGCGCACGCACAGAATTGCAAAAACTTGGCGCAGATTGGGCGCTGTTAACTTCGCCCGAAAATGTCACCTACGTCAGCCACTACGAAGTTCCCGTTGAGTTTGGGCCGTTGGCGCAACTCAATTATGGGCCAGTCATCGCCCTCTTTGCCGTCAACGAGCCAAGCACTTTGTTGTTGGCGAATCGCTATTATGCTGGCAGCGCCCGCCAACAAAGCGACTTTGACGAGATCATTGGCTTTGG
>CAZXUP010000366.1:0-1181 GCA_964643815.1 uncultured Vampirovibrionales bacterium | reverse complement strand
GCATCTTAGAGGTCTTTGAACCCTTCGCCCCCCAAGTCGCCCGCGATAACTTTGTCGCTGCCCTGCGCCAAACCTTGCAACAAGCTCTATCAAGCCTGGGCAAAGTCAAAATTGCCGTTGAGGAACGCACCCTCCCTCTCATCGCTCAACGCGTCATTCAAGAAACGTTTCCCAATGTCCAGTTCATTGAGGCCAACGGCGCACTCGCCCGCGCTCGCATCATCAAGAGTGAGCGTGAGGTCGCCCTGCTGAAGCGTACCGCCGATATCGTCAATATCGCCCACAAGAAATTGATGGAATTGACCCGACAAGCGGGAAAGAGCGAATTTGAATTGTGGGCCGAACTCACCAAAGCCATGCACGAAGATGTGGGGGGCAAGCTCTTTGTGGCTGGTGAAGTCGTCTGCGGCCCACGCAACAAAGTTGTCTCTCCCGGCGGCCCTTTGGACTATGTGACAAAAGCTGGCGACATTGCCGAACTCGACATCAGCCCCCGTTATCAAGGCTATTGGGCGGACATGGCAAACACCATGATCATCGGCGCTGTGCCTACCCCTGTTCAAAAAGAATATGCCAGGGCTGCACGCGAATCATTCTATGCTGGGGTCAGCAAAGCGCGTCCAGGCCACAAAGCCAGCGACATCTATGATGCGTGCCAAAATGCCTATACCCAATACAACCTAAAGCTCGGTCACTACGCCGGTCACGGCATTGGCACAACTGTCAACGAAGCGCCTTGGTTTGTGCCATCCGACCAAACCATCCTAGAGGCGGGCATGGTCATCTGCATCGAAACAGGCGCTTACTCTGAAGCCGGAACCGGCAAGTGTGAGAAGATGATGGTCATTCAACCCTCCGGCGACCCTGACATCTTTCCCGACTTTCCCTGGGGCACAGAGTTGTAGCTCGTTAGCTATTCCTTCGTTGCGTTGGGCATACCTGGATGCGAACCGCCTGGATTTTTGGCGAGATTGCCACCATCCAGCATGACCAGCGAACCCGTCACGAATGAAGACGCGTCCGAAGCTAGGAAGATTGCCGGCCCCTTGATCTCATCTGGTCGGCCCAGGCGACCAATGGGTAAGCCACGCAAGAAACTCGCTGCCAAGTTTGGATCAGCCTCCATACGCGCCTCAAGGCCTTTGTTTGTAATTTGCGCGCATACGATCCCATTGATGCGT
>CAZXUP010000365.1:0-2023 GCA_964643815.1 uncultured Vampirovibrionales bacterium | reverse complement strand
GCCTTGGCGCTCCGTCCGTCAATAGCACGATGATGCGACGGTCGTAGTTTCCAGCCATCAGGCGTTGACGGGCGTACTCGACACCATCATGAATCTGGGTAAAAGTTTTGGCTTTGATGGGCAGTGCGGAGTGTTTATTGCTGGGATCGGCCCGGTTAATCCAGAGCAAGCGTTCCCGCATGTTTCGGAAGTGCAGGCCGGGCACGCCAGGGACGCTAACAGCCGATTCGAGAGTTACCTGGTGAGCGACGTTCGGAGTGGTGTTCCATGGAATAAAGCCGATATCCACGCTTTGAACCACGCTGGGGGACGATTCCAACTCCAGCAGCAAGGAAAGCGACGCGGTTCGGGCGGCTTCAATCCGGGAGAGGTTCCGGTTCAGAATATCCGACCAGACCCGGTTGGCGGGGGGGGCGCTGGAAACTTTCCAGTCGCATAGTCCGTTTAGCAGGGTTTTCTTATTGGAGCGCGCATTCGGTAAAAACGTGTGTATCAGGTTGAGGTCCGTATCCCAGAGCGGACTGGCGGGAGCAGCACTACAATTCCCGCTGCCTAAAAGACCATCCCCCCAAGTGGGGTGGTTCTCTCCCGTCCTGCCGTAGGGAAACTTTTCGTTGTACTCTGTGGTTGCCTCGGGATCGCTAAAGTTTTGGCTGCCTTGAAGCGCCTGGGCATAAACCATATCCAGTTCATTGTTATCCCACATGTTCAGATAGACCCGGTTTGTGCCTGGTAAAACGCCCGGAACACTGGCTGGATTGAAATTTGCGTCGCCGCCCCAAGAGTTTCCGTTGTAACGGTTGCGATCATAGCGATAGAACATGAAGGGTGAACCGAACTCGTCAATCTCGCCCGGCCTACAAGCTGGCCCGCCACCATCACAGGACTCCAGCATGGAGCCGGAAATATCCATCGCCAGCATTACGCCGGTGCGGGTGCTCTGTTGGCTAAAAGCGCCGTCGTTGTAGAAGAAATACGTGGGCATGGTCAGCAGTATTTCCCCACCGGGACGGTCCAACACGTTAAAGGTGGCTTGATAATACTCGTTTTGGCTGGGCATGGCAAAGCCGTTCAGCGCGGCGTCGTTCAGGTTTAAAACACTCCACTGGTAATACAGCGGCGTGTTGTAGTTCTGACTCAGACAAAGCCCGTAGGTTCTGTTTTGCCCGTTGGCGGGCAGGTCGGTGCTGGGATCAAATGCGACCGGATCTCCTGCCGCGTTGCAGTTGAACCCCTGGTAGTCGTTGGAAAGGACTTTCTCAACCATGGTGTTGGCCAGGACGGCTTCTTTGGATTTCATTTCGCTGACACGATCCGCAGTCCCTTGGCCCGAACCGCTTCGTGGTCCTCCAATCATCTGAATGACCGGAACCATGGCGAGCGAGACAAACACAATTACCATACCAAGCTCGATTAATGTGATACCGAGCGCTTTGCGGCGGGACGAAACGGTATTCATGGATGGTTTCCTCAACAGGGACGAATTCTCTTATGATCTCGGCGTCTGGAAGATAAACTTAATTTTTTAATGAAGTTTTGTGAATTATATTCAATCTTCTGTTAATAAAGCCGATATTCAGGGTAAGTCTCAACCTGGTTTTGTGACATCTTGTCTGCTTTAGCGCAGTAGAGGCGTATGATAGACCAGACCCATCCTGATATGAGAAAGCCGGATAGACAGTTGGATATGCATCTCCCCCAAAAGCCAGCCCTGTTAGCCAAAGCATCTGGTCAGGCCGGACTTATTGCCGTGGCGGTCACGATTTTGATTGCGCTGGTTTTGGCTGCCAGCAGTTTGACGGGCTTGTCCCGGCTCAATGCAACCCGATCCGTTGTCACCAAGCAGACGTTGCAGACCTACTATACGGCTCAGGCTGGTATTCAGGAGGCTTTGGCCACGCGGATGCTTCCCCGCAGCAACTATCATAATTTTGTTGCGCCTGTCGCACCCGTGCAGCTTTACTACACCCGTTCCGGGCGGGTTTTTCAAAATCCGGTTGCGCAAACGGGACTGGTAGGCGTC
>CAZXUP010000364.1:0-2043 GCA_964643815.1 uncultured Vampirovibrionales bacterium | reverse complement strand
ATAAAGCCAACAAGTTGGCCTGGATTCCCGCCTGCGCGGGAATGACAAGTGGATTACCCCGCCAGCATGGCCTCGAACTCAGCCAACAGCAATGGCGGAACCGTCGCCACTTGCAGGTTTTCCTCCACATGGACCGAATGTTTATGCCCCACCAGCGGCGCCAACACCCCCGGATTGGAGCGAATGAACTGCAAACATTCTTGCGCCGGGGTTTGTAGCCCTTCAAACTTGGGCAACTTGGGCTGATTGAGCAATTGTCCCTGCAACAGGGGCACACTGGTAAACACCCCGATATCAAACGCCGTAGCCGCCTCAAACAACGACAGTTGTTCACCCTCCACCGGCTGGGCGGGCAGGGTCAGCGCCTCGGTAAAGGCCAGGTTAAACGGCAACTGGATAAAGCGGAAGCCGTGATTGGCGCCGCCCACTTGTTCCGCCAAACGCACCACAGCCTCCAGGCTCAAAAACTCGTTGTCCGCCTCAGGCTCCACCCGAAAACAGTTCCAGGTGGCCAGGCCGTAATAGCGCAGCTTGCCTTCGCTTCTGGCTTTTTCATACACTTCAAACGCCTGCTGCAAACGGCGCATAAATTCAACACGACCCACCTCGGGTAATTGCGACTCAGCCGCATTGTGCAGATACATCAGGTCCAGCGTTTCAAGCTCCAGGTTGTTCAGGCTCTGCGTCAGTTGATCGGCCAGATAACCCGGCGCCATGCAATGCATACCGCCCGCAATGTCTTCCGGCTTGATCAAACCCGAAGCAATATAGCGCTCGGTAAACCATGTTCTAAAATCCTCACCGCGCTGCTGTCGTTCGGCATCCGGCGAGATAAACCCGTTTTTGGAGCAGACAAAAATTTCATCGCGTTGAAAACCCTGACTGAGCAGTTGCTTTAACGCGTTTGCCAATGCGCGTTCGGATAATTGATAGCGGTAGTTGATGGCTGTATCCAGCACGTTAATCGCACCTGAACTCACCGAACGAACTGCCGCGTCTGTCATCTGACGGCTGGTGTCCGCATCCAGGTTTCCAAGATAGGTCCCCATCCCCAAGCTGGTCAACGCCAAGCCTTGCGGAGTTTCACGAAAATGCCCTTCGGCAATCGGCAAACTATCCATATTTCTGCCCGTGTCCCGAGCTTCAAAACGGGCCCGATACCGTTCGGTGCCTTCCGGGGTGGCAAAACCTGCAATGCTCATCGTAGCGACTCCTTCTTTTATGATGACTGTGTTACCGGATAACACAGCCGACAAACGTGAACGCATAGGCTCTCAAACCGGCCCCCACTACGTCAATCGTCAATTGATGACGTTCAAAACCGGCGTGGGACACCAGTGAGTACATGCGTGGTTCGTGGATATGGATGACGGTTTGTTCGCCTTCAAGTGCCACATCCTCACCCCAGCCATCATGCGGCAAAGGATGTCCATCCAGCAACAGGGAAATTTTCACCGGCCCAACCGTATCGGCCACCATGCCGGATGCAACCAGATTGACCTGAGCCGCCTGATAATTCAAATGAATTCGAGCGTTCTCATCCGAAACCGTTTCGATATATTCGTGCGCGGTAAACCACGGACCATCCAGATAAACCGTGTCCTCCTTCACCCTGTCAGGCGGCGCGTCAAAATGCATAATACGCTCCGACAACGCCTCTTTCCGGTTGTCAATCTCGCCACGGCTCCAACCGAGATACAACTCCGGCGTTGGCTGATGGCAAGCAGCTTCGGGCTGATCCATCTCCCGCACCGGCGCCATCGGTGTTGGAAACACCAATGCGGAATCCATTTCATGCAACAACTGCTGGATGCAGCTTTCGAACTCGGCATACGCACCTTCGCCACGATGAAACGCCCGGATGTAACCATGCTGGTCAATCAGATACTTGGCGGGCCAGGCCCGGTTGGCAAAGGCGTCCCAGGTCTGAAACCGATTATCGAGCGCCACCGGATACAGTAAGCCCAAGCGTTGCACAGCCTGCGCAATCAATTCCCGGTTGTGGGCAAATTCAAATTCCGGAGCATGCACACCGATGATCAT
>CAZXUP010000363.1:0-2043 GCA_964643815.1 uncultured Vampirovibrionales bacterium | reverse complement strand
CCACCACCTCTTGATTGGAGGACTTGGGATATTGCCGCAAGCCGGAAGACCACAGGCCGGTATCCACGCTGTCCAATACCGTATTCGCCAACGTCAGGATACTGTCTTTGAGTGTGGAAACCGCTTGCGGGTGCGGATTGGGCGCATACAACAGATAATCCATCACGCCCTGGACAGACGGATTGAGCCAGGAAAAGCGGTTTACCGGCACGTCTTTGAGGTGATTCAGAAAATAACGGTGATATTTTTCTTTGCCGGTCGCCACGTACAATTCGGCGGCGGCCCATTGGCGATACGGCAAATCGTTTTGCGCCGCCGGGTTGATAAACTCGCCCGATCCGGCAAAATCCGTCTCGGAACGGACCACATGATACTGCGGGTGGCTTTCGAGAAAAGCCCAGGCTTTTTCCGCCGCCATCAACGCACGAATGCTATAGCCCAGATCCGCATTTTTGAAGCTGCGCGACGCCATGGCCATTGCCGCCGCAAAATTGGCCGTATCCTGCGTGGATACACCGTAAATATAGCGCTGCTGCTCATCATCCTCGGGCACTAATTTTCCAGGGAATTGCTTGCCCGCCACTTTACGATAGACACCGCCATCCCGGCGCTGCATCGTCATCAGCCAATCCAACCCGGCCTTGATCTCGTGATGCAGATCGTCCGTGGTGCCGTAGCCCGGTTCAAACAGCGGGTAATCCAGACGAAAATACTTGAACGGCTTCGGGTTCCATTCATTCATCGCCATCAACCGCGCGGCAGACAAGGCAGCGGATGTCACATACTTGGCGTAATCCGCGCCATTATGCCAGCCGCCCACCACGTCCATCTCGTCATCGCTGACGCCCTGCACCAGTTCGGCATCTTGCAGGTGGCACGCCGAATGAAACAACCGTCGGCTGCGATCTTCAATATCCTGGCCGCAGCGCTGGAAATAAAAGCTGCGCACAACGGGTTTCAGCGTATCCCAATACAAAAAATCGCCGATGCGGATAGGCGTTGACTTAATATCGGTGCCGTCAATCCGCAGTTCGTAGCTGCCCGGCGTCTGGAAGTCGGAAAAATCCAGAACGAGCGTTTTGGTGGGAGGTCCGGCCTGGTCTTTGTTGGAAAACGCCTTGATATTGTCAATCTTGTAAACCGTTGCACCCAGCAGTATGGGCAGACGGGGATTGCGCTTGGCCGGATCATACACCGAGACTTCTACCTGCTGCTCTTCCGGCACATCTTCCACCACCACCACCTTGGGGCCTTGGGAGTGATACCCAATCGACGAATACCGGAAGGTAATCGCATCCGCCTGCGCCGTTAAAAACACACACGCGCTTAAAGCGGTAAACAACCAGTGTCTCGTCTTGCTCATCTCATCGTACTCCTAGGGATGGGATTATCTTAGACAAGACAGCGGTGTCTGTCAAAATTCCAGCAGGGTTTCCCCACCCCAAGCCAAAGTGATCCGCTACCAACTCAGCCAGGAAGGATCTCGGCTGGGGTCTGGCTGGTGGACGCAGTTACCATCAACGCATGTGTTGGGTTTATAGTTTCCGCCTGTTGTAACAAAGCCGTTGTAATACAGCGCAAATGAGACCGCCTTGCCGGGACCGTCCGCCGTGGTCGTAATGTCCTGAATGCCATTGGGATCGAAGTAAAAGACAATGGCATGCAAATCAGTTGTCCCCGCAAAGCCCACATTCATATCTCTCAGATACAACTTGCCCCCGTTGTGCAACACCAGGCACAGGCCATCGGGCGCCTCACAGAGTAAACTCGCGGCTCCCGGCCGATGATCGATGAGCGTCGAGGTATCCACTTTGACGTAGTTCATATACTGCATCAAGTCAGAAGGCTTGGTAGTAACCTGAAGTTGCCCGTTACGCCGGGCTTCCTGAAAAGACTGGGCAATCATGGCCATCGCTTCTTTGGCCTTTGCGTTAGCATCCTGTTTGGCTTGCGCCTGCAGCACCTTGGGAATGGTGAATGTGGCGATCACCCCCAAAATTGCCAGGGCAATTAATAATTCGGCCAGCGTGAAGCCTGGGAAGG
>CAZXUP010000362.1:0-2055 GCA_964643815.1 uncultured Vampirovibrionales bacterium | reverse complement strand
AGGTCAACGGCTCGGTCACTTGCTGACCATTGTCATTGGCCAAAGAAATTATCCTTCTGAGTCTGGGACAAAGCATTGGAGGGAGGTCAACATCCTTCGCAATCATTATTAGATAACAAGCTCTCTGGCATTCATAAGTATTCAGGTAACTAAATCGAATGCACCCTCGGAACTGCAACTTGTGCAGTGGCGTACACTACATCTTGGCATAAAAGGGTGAAAAGTTGCGATATTTTGGGTATTGACCCCGCCCACCCCTTCTGATATAGTTACGAACAGAACACACGTTCTAAAATTAGAACAGGTTAGAACAAAGGTGTTTGACAACCTCAAGCGCAACCCCAGACTCAAATGCGTGCCTATTAGCTGCTGCGAGCCTGAAAGAGAGAAGCCTGGTCGCTGCGCTATTGGAATGGAAGCCCCGCCGTTGGCGAATGCTTTCTCCCAACACCGACTAGGCTTTTTTGCTTTCAGCTTTTTGTGTTCAGGTTGGCGAAGGAAGCAGCACGCTGAGAAAGAGATATCACCATGGCCTATCGCAAACGAACGCTGGAGATGCAAGCGGATACCATTGAAGCGGTGATGGCACGCAACAAAGTTGCTGGTCGTGTCAAGGGCGGCATTGTCACTCCCCGCTTTGTTCAATTTCAAATCAGCACCGAAGTCGGCGCAAAGGTCAAACAGGTGACGAACTTGGCAGACGAATTTGCACTTGCATTGGGGAAACGTGAAGCGCGGGTCTATCGCAAAGACGGGGCTATCAATGTCGAAATTCCACGCACGAAGATGGACCCCATTCGCCTATTGCCTCTTTGCTCACGGCTGGCAACGATCCCTGCCTTTGCCGCTGTCCTGGGTGTAGAAGAAGATGGCACGCCCCTGTTGGTGCGGTTGACGGCCCCTGATGTGACACATATTCTCATCGTTGGCACAACAGGTAGTGGCAAGACGGCGTTGGCACGCACTTTGTTGACATCGCTTGCCATGCACAATCGCCAGACGCAGATTCAACTGGTTTTAATCGACCCCAAAGGACGAGGCTTTGGCCCCTTGGCGCAACTGCCCCATATTCTGGGTGATGTAGTGACAGATTCCAAAGCGGCACTTGAACGGTTGCGCTGGGTGGTTGAGGAGATGGAACGACGCGACCGTGAGCAGGTCAATCGCCCCCTCTTGGTCGTTGCCATTGACGAGTTGGCTGATTTGCTGCAAACAGGTGGCCAGGCGGCAGAAGCGATGTTGACTCGCATCAGCCAACGAGGACGCGAAGCGGGTATTCACCTCGTCGCCTGCACACAGAAGCCCACCGCCGCTTTGATCGGTGGCGCGATCAAGGCCAACTTTCCTGTGCGGCTGGTTGGCACAGTGGCGAGCCGAGACGAAGCGCGCTATGCCACAGGTTTGGCCGACAGTGGTGCGGAAAAACTCGAAGGCAAAGGGGATTTTTTGCTCGTTTCCAAAGGCACAACCGTGCGCTTCCAAGCGGCGTGGTTGGGGCCTGATGATTTTGAGAGTGTTGTTACGACTTTGACGGGCGGCCATCGCACGAGCCGTCGTTGGGAAGATACGAACGAAGCGACATCCGATTTTCCATCGCAACCCGAAGCTAAGCAGCCCAAAGGTTTTTGGGGCAAGCTCTTCGGCGGCAACAACAAGCACTAACTTTCCTAAGAAGGGATTTTAATCATGCGACAATATGTTGGGTTAGCAGCACTCATTTTCGTAGGTATCGGAGCTTGGCGCATCGCCGGACAGTTGAGCGCCGATGCGTTGGGTATGGCGGTCGGTGTTCTATTCGGTGTCATGGCAGGCGTGCCAGCCGCACTGCTGGTCATGGCCTCTGGTCGGCGGCGTGCGAGTGAGGAAGAAGAAGCGCCGACCCGTCGCCGTCAACAACAGCCCCAGGCGATGCAGCAACCACCCTATTATGGCGGCGGCTATGCCCCCCAACCTCCAGTGATCGTCTTGGCTGCTCCTGGCATGGGA
This sequence comes from uncultured Vampirovibrionales bacterium, assembly GCA_964643815.1. Classification (GTDB taxonomy): domain Bacteria; phylum Cyanobacteriota; class Vampirovibrionia; order Vampirovibrionales; family Vampirovibrionaceae; genus CAZXUP01. Next base: position 69 of record CAZXUP010000362.1, on the reverse strand, counting down.
CAACCTGGCTATCCACAACAGGGCTACCCACAAGGCTATGGCGACCCATACGGTCAACAGCGCGGTGCG
>CAZXUP010000361.1:0-2057 GCA_964643815.1 uncultured Vampirovibrionales bacterium | reverse complement strand
TTTGCCCTCCTCAGCCTCCCTTTTCCGACGGCTGCATGGCGTCTCACAAGAGTTCTAACCACCCGGCCAGCCCTCATTGCCATTATTACCGGGCTTGGGCTATGCTGGCTCTGGAAACTAAGCCATAGTCCAAGCTTCTGGTAGCCTGACCTCACCGCTTGACGGGCAGGGGGGGTTTGCAATACATTACTCAGTCTGGACCCGATCAGGTTCGATCTTGGTCCTTCAGTTTTCATCCACTCCCCATTTCAAGGTGTCAGCTTTACAAACCGGACCTCATACGCCGGAATCTCAGAAGGAAGTCTTTATCATGACCGATCTGGTGAAAGAAATCGAACAAGAATACCTGAAGGCGGATTTGCCTGAGTTGAACCCCGGCGACAGCGTTAAGGTGATGGTTCGCATCCGCGAAGGTAACAAGGAACGTCTGCAAGGCTATGAAGGCGTCATCATCAAGCTGTCCGGCGCTGGCCTCAGCAAAACCGTGACGGTTCGCCGCGTCTTCCAGGGCGTCGGCGTCGAGCGCGCGTTCCTGCTGCATTCGCCCAAAGTGGAGAGTATCAAGGTGCTTCGCCGTGGTGATGTCCGTCGGGCCAAGCTGTACTACCTGCGCACCCGCACCGGTAAGGCCGCTCGTATCCGCGAGAAAATCTCCACCACCCCCACCAAAAAATAGAACCATCCAACAAGCTCCAGGGAAGGGCACGGGGAGGTAACGGCCCCGCATCAAACAAAAAGCATTTCTTATTCAAATCTTGTCAGAAACGAAGAGCCTCCCCCTCTTCGTTTTTTGCTAGGAGCACCCAAACCCAATGCAACCCGGCATTCAATGGTACCCCGGCCACATCGCCAAATACGAACGCCAGCTTGGTGACCTGCTCAAGCTGGTGGATGTCGTCATCGAAGTACTGGACGCCCGCATTCCACGCGCCTCGGTCAACCCACGGCTGGAGCATAAAATCCGAAACAAACCCACGCTGATTATCCTGAACAAAAGCGACTTGGCCGATCCGGAACAAAACAAGCGCTGGAAAACCCTTCTGACGGCAGCAACCAGCGGCACCCAGGAAGCCATGCTATACGATGCCAAAAGCGCGCAAGGCAAGGCGCAAATCATCCGGCACGTACTCAACCTGGGCGAAACGAGCATGCAAAAGATGGAAGCCAAGGGCCGCAAGCGTCGCCCCATCCGGGTACTGGTCACCGGCATGCCCAACGTCGGCAAATCCACTCTCATCAACAGCATTGTGGGCCGCAAAAAAACGCAAACCGGCCACCGGGCCGGTGTCACAAAGAATACCCAATGGGTGCGGATTCACCCACAAGTAGAGCTGTTAGACTCTCCCGGCATCATCCCGCCCGATTTGCAATCGGAAGAAGCGGGCGCCCTGCTGGCTACGGTCAGCTCGATTGGCGATGCGGCCTTTAACGAGGAGCAAATTGCCCGTTTTCTGATTGAGCGCATTGAAACCCTGTATCCCAGCCTGCTGCGTGATTACTTCAAGCTGGATGCCGAGGCCAATCTGGAAACCGACCACTCGGTGGAAACAGTCGCCCAGGTCCGTCATTACAAACTAGGCGGCGATCAGCTCGATTCGCTTCGGGCAGCTCAAGCTGTCCTGACCGACTTCCGTCATGCCCGCATGGGGAGGATTTCACTGGAACATGCCAACCGCTGAAAAAAGCCCACCCAAACGACAAGCCCGGCAAAGCAAGCTGGACCAACTGGTTCGGCATGACAAGGCGATTTTGGCCAACCGCAGCGAAGGCTGCCTGCTCATCGGTCTGGACGAAGTGGGTCGGGGCAGCCTGATTGCCAGCGTCATGGCCGGGGCCGTCTGTCTGCCTCGCCGCTTAAGCCGCGAACAGAAAGCCGTATTGAAGTGGCTGGATGATTCCAAGAAGCTGACCGCCGAGATCCGGGCCGAATTGTCGGACGCCATCCATTCGTTCTGCCTTGTTGGGCTTGGGGTTGCCGAAAAAGACGAAGTGGACCGCATCAACGTCCATTATGCGTCGTTACTCGCCATCCATCGCGCCTTAAACCAGCTTTGCGA
>CAZXUP010000360.1:0-2076 GCA_964643815.1 uncultured Vampirovibrionales bacterium | reverse complement strand
GAAGATATTGCCCAGTGGAATGTCCGGGTTGCCGAGCCAGGGCGCCTGATCGACTGAGTCGCTAAGCAGTGGAAACGTCAGCACGTCGGTTGGCTCATCTTTGTGCCGGTAATTGCGGTTGAGCGTTTGCATCATGGCGTTGTCCGCCCACGTCAGTTCAATTTGCAGGCAGCGGTTATCCGGATTGATGCTTAAACGGTCAAACACCTTCTTCTGCCTGGCAATATCCAAAAACACCGGCCAGACCAACTGCAAGGGTTGCAGCAAGCTTGTGGCCCGCTGGATGAGATTGGGTTCTGCGTACACTTCCAGGGTTAGCGATGCCAGCGAGAGGGTTTGGACATGTTCCTGGCTGAGGGTGAAGCTAGCCATCGGAGGATTTGTCTTGCGTCTTGTCGGTTTTACTTTGCGCCTGCTTCAAAATGTCTTGGAGGTTGGCGTGCTCGGCGGTAGAGCCGTTGGGGAGCTTGCGGCCCAACTCGCGCATCATGTTCTGCTGGTATTCAATCCGGCTGTGCTGGATACCGCGCAGGACACGAACAAAGGTTTGCTTGATGAGGTGAATATCCTGGAAGGTGATGGGGCAGTTGTCGAACTGGCTGTCTTCAATGCGCTGCTGGATGAGCTTGTCAATGCGTTCCTCCACCTGCGCGACCGAAGGGTTTTTGAGCGCCCGGACGGCGGATTCGGCAGCGTCGGCCAGCATGACGATGGCGGTTTCCTTGCTGCCCGGCTTGGGGCCGGGATAGCGGAACTGCGATTTGTTCACGTTGTCCACGCCTTCTTCAATGCAGGCCTTGTTGTAGAAGTACCCGGCGGTCAGCGTGCCGTGGTGTTCGGTCATAAACTTCATCAGGCATTCGGGTAGCTTGTGGTGCTTCGCCATCTCAATGCTGTCGCGCGGATGCGCGGTAATCACCATTTTGCTGAGCCGTGGCGTCAGCTTGTCGTGCGGGTTTTCAACGCCAAAGTAGGCCTGGTTCTCGATAAAGAACAACGGGCGCTTCATCTTGCCAATATCGTGATACAGGCAACCGACCCGGGTCAGTAGCGCATTGGCGCCAATGGATTCCGCCGCGGTTTCGGCAAGGGTGGCCACCATAATGCTGTGGTGGAAGGTGCCGGGCGCTTCAAACTGCATGCGTTTCAGCAGCGGTTGATCGTGATTACCCAGCTCCATCAGGGTATAGGGTGTAATCAGCCGGAAGATAACTTCAAGCAACGGCAGCATACCGATGGTGAGGATGCCCGCGAAGGCTCCGCTGAGAAAACCCCAGCCGAGAGCGGTCAGGATTTCCGCCAGGTAGGATTCGCTGGGCTTGAGCAGGTTGATCGCCATCAGCATCAGGGCGTTGGTGGCGCCCACGTAAAGCCCGGCATACATCAACTGGCCGCGATCCCGGAAGTTGATGCGCTTGTTGATGATGTAGATGCCCATGTAACTGCCGCACAGCCAGGCCGATGCTTCCGCGTAATCCACCCGCATGGCCAGGGCAATGAGGAACACCAGCAAGGTGGTCGCCAGAATGCCGATGTTGGGGTGTAGAAAAATGCTTAGAGTGAGCGCGTAGGTGGCGACAGTCACCGAAGAAACCGGAATATTGCCGAAAATGCCTTGCTCTTGCAGATGGAAAGAGGTGACCACCAGTGCTGTCAGGCTGGCAATCATGGCGGTATACGATGGCTTGAAGAACTCCCGGTTTTTCGGGTTGTAAAGGTAGCTCCAGAGCGTGAAAACAAACAACATGCCGAGCAGGAACACGCCCAGGCAGGCAATCCAGTTGCTGCCCGAGACGGTTCGGCCCATTTTTGCCAATGCCGCCTGTTGCACGATGCTGACTTTTTCGCCCTGCCCCACAATCTTTTGGCCTTCGTCAAACGTCACCGTCTCCGGTTCTTCCTGCAAGGCACGCTCGATTTCCCGCTTGCGTGTATGAGCCATGCTCTCTTCGTCCACAATCTGGTTGGGTTCCAGTGCGGCATCGGCCAGAAAGTACACCAGATCGCGGTAACGATGCGAATAACCGGATTTTGGCATGCTCTGGTTGATAATGCTGCGGCGTTTGGGCGGATCTC
>CAZXUP010000359.1:0-2080 GCA_964643815.1 uncultured Vampirovibrionales bacterium | reverse complement strand
GTTGCCTGGCGATCAGACGTTGACCGCCGGACCCGCAGCCACGATGGTTCGTATTGAGGGAAATGGCGGAATCCGGCTTTTAAGAACCGGGGCGATTGTGCTAGACTAACGGCGTCCAAGAACCCCAAAGGGCTGCCACTATGGAGAGGATTGTACTGGGCGCGGATCATGCCGGTTATCGGTTGAAAGAGAGCCTTGCCGCGCATCTCAAAAGCAAGGGCTACGACGTCGAGGATATCGGCTGCCATAGCGAAAGTTCGGTTGATTACCCGGCCATTGGCCAAACACTGGCGGAAGCCGTGAAAAAACACGCCGTCGAACAAAAACCGGTACGCGGCGTTCTGTGTTGCGGCAGTGGCATCGGGATTTGCATGTCGGCCAACCGTTTTTCGTGGTTGCGGGCGGTTGTGGCGCACGATCACAATACGGCGGTGATGAGCCGCAAGCATAACGATGCCAATGTCATTTGTTTTGGCGGACGTATTATCGCACCCGAGTTGGCGGCGGATATTCTGGACACCTGGCTGGAGACGCCGTTTGATGGTGGACGACACCAGACACGCGTCGATATGATGCATAAGTTTCACATTGACAATCAGGGCAATCCTGAAGGAGTTCCCTCATGCTGAACCTAGACCTGCTTAAGCAGACCGATCCCGAAATTTGTCATTCGATTCTGGTCGAGCGATACTATTTATGTGCTTAATGTTTCCAAGTAATATAAAATGAAAAAGATATCGTTTGAGAGAAAAGAAATTAGACGAATGCATGCTGTAAAAGGCGGATTTAGCCTAGCCGAACTCTTGATTGCCCTACTGATTTTAGGAGTCATTTCCGTCTTTACCATTCCCAAAGTGCTACAGGTTCAGAAAGACCGTAGAAACATGGCCATCGCCAGAGAGGCGATGGGAACCATTACCCAAGCCCTTGAAGAACACAGAAGGCAAGGCTTGCTAACCAATGCGACCGTCGCAAAAGAACTCACCCCGTACATGAATTATGTCTCGGTTGATACCGTTTCCATTCTGGATTCATCCGATAATCGGCCCTGTGCAGGCTCCAACGGGCTTTCCTTGTGTCTTCGCTTGCATAATGGCGCCCTGTTATTTGCTTCCAATGGGCAATTTGGGAATGGTCCGGACCCGGCAAAAAATGCCACGATGTTTTGGCTGGACCCGGATGGCCAGTATACCGGCAACCTGGATGTCCTGATGCTGTATCTGTACATAAACGGGCGCATTGTCACTCGGGAAAACATCACCCCGAACTCCTACTATAATGGGGCGACGATTACCAACCCTTGCGCTGCTTGCAACCCCACCTGGTATAAAGAAGGTTGAAATTAATCCCGTGGCTTATTGGGCGCCAAACGAGTAAGCATGAGATGGGCTGCCGCGTTCTGATGATGGAAAGGACGGAGGAAGCGCGCATTTTAAGTAGTGGAGACATTGTGTTAGACTAAGCATCGTTTACCCCCATAGAGAGTCCCTGACTTTAGGAAACACGCAGGCAGTGAAGGAAAAAATCGTACTGGACACGGATTATACCGATTTTTATCTGAAAGAGCATATTGCCGGGCACTTAAAGACGAAGGGTTACGCGATTGGGGCGTTGGGTGGTTTTAACAAGAATTCCGTCGAATATCCGTCCATTCCCCATCAAAAACGCGTCGATATGACGCATAAGTTTCACATTGACAATCAGGGCAATCCTGAAGGAGTTCCCTCATGCTGAACCTGGACCTGCTCAAGCAGACCGATCCCGAAATTTACCGTTCGATTTTGGCGGAGTTGCACCGCGAGCAGAATACGCTGGAAATGATTGCCAGCGAGAACTTTACCAGCCTGGCCGTAATGCAGGCGATGGGCAGCGTGATGACCAACAAATATGCCGAAGGCTTGCCCAACAAGCGGTACTATGGCGGTTGCGAATTTGTGGATCTGGCGGAAGAATTGGCGATTGAACGCGCGAAAAAACTGTTTGGCTGCGATCATGTCAACGTGCAACCGCACAGTGGCGCGCAGGCCAATATGGCCGTATTTTTGGCGGCAGGCCTGAAACCGGGAGACACCATTATGGG
>CAZXUP010000358.1:0-2122 GCA_964643815.1 uncultured Vampirovibrionales bacterium | reverse complement strand
TGGTGTCAACTCCATTGGTCCATCTGGAACAAGAGCATTGAGTGTACCCATCGGATACCGCCACGTTGCTGGAAGCGGGCCAGACGGCAATCACCCTGCCCGACTTTGCGATGGCTGAAAAGTTTTTCCGGATGGCGCTTTCCGTCACATCCGATCCCGGCAGCGTTCATAACGAGCTGGGCAAAATTTATTTGCAACAAGATAAACCGCAACAGGCGATTGATGAATACACGGCGGTTCTGGCGCAATCACCCCAGCATCCCGATGCCATTGCGAACTTGGGGTTGGCTTACCTGAAAACGAAAGACTTCGACAAGGCCATCACCTATCTGCACAAGGCGGCACAGATGCAACCCCAAAATGCCGATCGCCAGAACATGCTGGGGCTGGCCTATATTCAGTCGAATCATCTGGATGACGCGATCAAAACATTTAAGCGGGCTGTCAGCCTGAAGCCGGACAGCATCGTGTACCACTACAATCTGGGAGAAGCGTATCGCCTTTCGGGATTGCAGGAGCAAGCGGTTTCGGAATACGACAGCGCGCTGCAAAACACACCGGAAACGGCGGACGAGTTTTTCAACCAGGGAAAAGTGGGTTATCGGATGGGCTTGTATGAAGATGCCATCAAAAAATATACTGTTGCACTGGAAAGATTTACGGAACCGGTTGCGAAAGCGCAGGTGTACATGGGCTTGGGGATGGCGTATGAGGCTTTGGAGAAAAACGCCTTGGCGCGGCAGATGTTTGAGCAGTATCTGAAAATTGTGCCATCGGGCGATTCGGCTCAATTGGTGCGCAACCGTTTGAAGGTGTTACAGTAACCTGAAAGAGAACCCGGCTTGCCGATTACCTGGACAAGGCGCACGTTGATTGGCGCGTTTCACAAATTTTTTCAACATTCCGCTTTTAGTGCCGTGTTGTTGTTGATTGCCGCTTTATCTGCTTTTGTTGCGGCAAATTCTCCATGGGCCGAAGCCTATCACCATTTCTGGAATAGCTCCTTTCGAGGCAATTCTCTGCATTTCTGGGTAAACGACGCGCTGATGGCGGTCTTCTTTTTGTTGGTGGGTCTGGAGATTAAACGGGAATTGCTGGTGGGTGAGCTGTCTACGCCAAGGCAGGCTGTTTTTCCGCTGCTGGCTGCGGCTGGTGGCATGCTGGCGCCCGGTTTGCTGTATGTCGCGATAAACCCGCCCGGCAGCGCTTATTTCTCAGGCTGGGGCATTCCCACGGTGACGGATATCGCTTTTGCCATCGGGGTGTTGGCGCTGCTGGGAGATCGTGTGCCCTTGGGGTTAAAAATCTTTCTGACGGCGTTGGCGATTATTGATGATTTGGGTGCGGTGTTAATCATTGCCTTGTTCTATTCCAACAGTATTAACCTGGTTTATCTTCTATCGACTTTTGCGATGATGGCCGGGCTTTGGTTGATGAACCGTCTTGGGGTGCGTAACCTGCTTGGCTATCTGCTAGTCGGTGTTGTTTTGTGGTGGCTCATGTTGAAATCTGGCGTGCATCCCACATTGGCGGGTGTTTTACTGGCGCTCAGCATTCCCGCCGACTCAAAAAACAAGACCGAGACGGAACAGGCGAAAGCACCGCTCCAACGTCTGGAACACGCGTTGAACCCATGGGTGGCGTATGGCATTATGCCGATGTTTGCCTTGGCCAACGCGGGCGTCGGGCTGGGTTCTCATCCTCTGTCAGAAACCTTGGCCCATCCTGTGACGCTGGGTGTCATGCTGGGTTTGCTGCTGGGAAAACCGCTGGGCATTACGGGGGTTGCCTGGCTTTCCGTCAGAATGGGGTTGGCCGCTTTACCCAATGGAGTCGGCTGGTTGCAGGTTTTTGGCGCCAGTTGCCTGGGTGGCATCGGGTTTACGATGTCCATTTTTATTGCGAACCTGGCATTTCAAGAACCGGTGCTGATTGATCGTGCAAAAATCGGGATTCTTTCCGCCTCGCTGCTGGCCGGTATGTTGGGCTGTCTGGCGTTATGGCGCTTTCTTCCCAAAGCCGAAAAGCCTGAGAATACTTGAGCGTAAACATCCGCGCCGCGTCACCGTCTGTATACCCTGTCAGCTTATTGCAAGACAGGAGGGTGTATCGATGGACGCAG
>CAZXUP010000357.1:0-2132 GCA_964643815.1 uncultured Vampirovibrionales bacterium | reverse complement strand
TGCGGGAAACCGCCCGTTTCGATTCTCGCGGCACGACGGTGCCCTTTCTCGATCTCAACACGCTGCTGCCCGAAGGTGCACGAATTGCCCTGCTGAAGTGTGATATCGAGGGTGCCGAGGGGTTGCTGCTCGAAAATTACGAAACGCTTTTACAACGCACGGATGCCGCGGTGTTTGAGCTGCATCCCCAGTTGTGCGATGTCGAACGCTGCGTCTCTCTCTTAAAGGCCGCCGGGCTTTCGAAGGTCACCCGCCTGCGAGATTGCCTGCCGGACGCCACCATCGACTTTTTTGAACGGGAGTAGCCACTCTACTACCCCTAATATCCGGTGATGGAGAAAAAATTGGAGGCGGCACCCAGATTCGAACTGGGGATAAGGGTTTTGCAGACCCCTGCCTTACCACTTGGCTATGCCGCCACACGCTGGATCAGCATAAGGCGAACCCGGCTAAAAATCAAGTGAGGGTAAGGGTAGCAGGGGCAAAGGTTTTGCAGACCCCTGCCTTACCTGTATGCCTGATGTCAACCGTAACAAGAGAGCTAAGGCCCAACAGATACCCTCTGCGGGGCATCATCCAAAACCGCGATGCCGGGAAGGGTTTTACCCTCTAAAAACTCGAGACTCGCCCCACCACCCGTGCTGACGTGCGTAAAGCGCTTGGGATCCATCTGAAACTGCTCAATCGCAGCCACCGTATCCCCGCCACCCAGGATGCTCTTGCACTTGCCTTGCTCCGTCAGCTCGGCCAGCGTTTCGGCCACGGCCTTGGTACCTTCCGCAAAGCGGGGAAATTCGAAGACTCCCAATGGGCCATTCCACAGCACCAACGGGCTTTCCGCTAAAATAGCCCGAATGCGGGTCAACGACGCCGGACCAATGTCCAACCCCATCCAGCCATCCGGGATCTTGTCGGCATCGACTACTTTACTGGCCGCATCCGCCGCAAATTGGTCTGCCGCCAACACGTCGTTGGCCAGCACCAGGGTGCTTTCCGGCAAGGATTTCGCTTGTTTAATCAAGTTTTTGGCAGTATCGATATAATCGTCTTCCACCAGGGAATTGCCAACCTTCGCGCCTTCCGCCTTCAGGAATGTAAACAGCATGCCGCCGCCGATGATGAGATAGCGCACGCGGGGCAGCAGGTTTTCGAGCACCGTGATTTTGGTGGAAATCTTGCTACCGCCAATGATAGCCGTCAAGGGTTCCGAACTATGTAGCACTTGAGAAAGCGCGTTGATTTCCTTTTCCATCAGGAAACCGGCCACACACGGCTTCAGGCACTGGCCAACGCCTTCGGTGGAGGCATGCGCCCGGTGTGCGCTGCCGAAAGCATCATTCACATAAATATCACCCAGACTAGCCAACTTTTTAGCCAGTTCCGGGTCGTTTTTTTCTTCGCCCGGTTCAAAGCGGACGTTTTCCAGCAGGAGAATTTCACCCGGCTGCAAGCGGTTGACTTGCTCGACAACTGCATCCGAGTAAACGTCTGGTGCAAAATGCACTGTCCGGCCCGACAGCAGCTCTTGCAACCGCTTGGCGACAGGGGCCAGTGAAAACTCTGGTAAGGGTTTGCCCTTGGGGCGGCCCAGATGGCTCATCACAATGGTTTTCGCCCCGGCTTCCGCCAGATATTTCAGAGTCGGCAGCGCTTCGCGGATGCGCGTGTCATCCGTAATGCCGCCGCGCTCATCCAGGGGCACGTTAAAATCCTCGCGCACCAGGGCACGCCTGCCGTTCCAATCTGCAATATCCCGAATCGTCTTTTTCATGACAGCATTTCTTTCAGCAGATCGTTCACCATCTGCGGATTGGCCGAGCCCTTGGTCTCTTTCATCACCTGGCCCACAAAGAAGCCGAACAGCTTGTCTTTGCCGGAGCGGTATTCTTCCAGGTTTTTGGGGTTGGCATCCATCACCTTTTGAATAATCGCCCGGATCGCGCCATCATCACTGATTTGCACCATGCCTTTTTCGGCCACCAGTTTTTCGGGCGAACCACCGTCAGCCAATAAATCAGGCAACAATTTTTTAGCCATCGCCGAACTGATCGTGCCCTTATCCACCAGGTGCACCAACTCGGCCAAGGCAGTCGGCGTCAGTTTGGTTTCAAAAATGGAAAGTTTGTTGGCCT
>CAZXUP010000356.1:0-2140 GCA_964643815.1 uncultured Vampirovibrionales bacterium | reverse complement strand
CCCCTGGATTCCCGCCTGCGCGGGAATGACAGAAAAAACCCCCGAAGGTGTTAAAAACCTCCGGGGATTTTATACAGTTGAGAGAAACTAGTGGGTTTTGACGTAGTGGGTCGCTGCACCGGCGCCCGCACCAATAACTGCGCCGGGCAACACGCCCAGGCCACCCATGGCCGCGCCCGCCCCGGCGCCCGCCAACGCACCCTTGGAAACATGCCGCATCAACGGCTTGCGCTGAAGCGTCTGGCTCTTATCCATCGCACCCCATCCGGCGCCAACACCCGCACCAATCAGGCCGCCCTTCAGCAAGCCTTTATCTCCCAAGGCGGCTGCACCGACACCAATGCCTGCGCCAACTGCGCCTTTTTTGACCACCGGGTTGGTCCAGGCGTTCTTAACCCCTGTCGTCAAACGATTGCCCGTGCTTTGCTTGGGAACATAGACATACTTACGGGCATTGGCGTCATAAACACGCTGATAATCCTGCGCCAGAGACACAGGCGCCAAGGCAACCAGGTTCAGGAGCAGGAAGCAACCCAAACATGATTTCAATTTCAAGCCGCTCATGATCTCGACCTCCCTCTATTGCTAACCACTATCATCACGATCGTTGTCGCGCTTTCCTTTCATTCTGACGCCTCCACCTGGGCAAGTCATCGCCCGGTCGGCTAATCTGCCGTTTCCAACAGATCACTTTCCCAGTGTACGCCACCACTTGGGGAAGGGCAATCCAGATCGGCTTTGCCTATAATAATGTCTTTGAAAGCGCCTCGCAATAAACCAGCGAGCAAACAGGGAGAGAGACCATGACGCAATCCATCAGCACCGTACAAAAGCAGTGGGTTACTATTCCCATCGCCGAAAACTCTCCAATGGAAGCCTATCTTGCCAAGCCCGAAGGCGAAGGCCCTTGGCCCGCCGTGATTGTGCTGATGGAAATCTTCGGCATCAACAGCCACATCCGCGAAGTCACCGAACGCATCGCCGCCGAAGGTTACGTGGCGATTGCGCCCAATTATTATCATCGCACCACCCAAAACATGAATCTCGGCTACAACGAGCAGGATGTTGAGTTCGGTCGTCAGCACAAAGACCAGACCACCCGCGAAGGCATTTTGGTGGATATCCGCGCCACGATCCAGTTTTTACAAGACCAGTTTTTGCCGGATCAGCCGGATGTTCCCCTCGTCTCTCCGCAAGAAAAAATCGGTTGCATCGGCTTTTGCTTTGGCGGGCATGTGGCTTATATCGCCGCAGGCATGAACGACATCGCCGCAACCGCATCGTTTTATCCCGGCGGTGTGGCGGTGATGTCTCCCGGTGGCGGACGGGCCACGGTGGAACATACCAACGAGATCAAGGGAGAAATCTTGTGCCTGTTCGGCGAACAGGATCCGCTCATTCCGTATGATCACACGGTGGTTGTAGAAAACGCGCTCCAAAAATCGGGCGTTCAGTATGAAGTGGTTCGGTATTCGAACGTCGGACACGGGTTTTTCTGCAACCAGCGCGGCGATTATGACCCTTCCGCCGCCGAGGATGCCTGGCGCCGGGTGAAAGAACTATTTGAGCGGGTTTTGCAGTAGAATCCAATCCGCTTAAGCCCAGCGGGTAGGCAGATTCATCTCTTCAGGGCAAGCTCCGCCTTCACTCTCGCGTTTTCAGCCTTGTCTCTTGCTTGTTCCGCTTTATCTCTGGCCTCCTCGGCTCTGGCTCTAGAGTCTTCAGATTCCTGCCTGGATTTTTCACTTCGTTCCAATGCTTCTTTTGCTTCCGTCAAGGTCAATTCAGCGTCCCACATAGCCGACTTGGCCTCCTGGGCCAGTTGTCCCCCCGTTTCCGCCGCTGTAATCGCCTCTTTTATCGCGCTAAGGGCATGTTCTGCATCCGTCTTGGCCTCTCTGGCTTTTTGCAGGGCGTTTGCCGACGCAGAAACGGCTTGCTCTGAAATATCCTTGTTCTGAGACATGGCTATCTGATAACCTTTCTGGGATGAGTTTTCTGGCGATCTACAAGGGAAATATAGCAAAAGTTTCCCCCCATTTATATTCCACGGATGGATAGAAAATAGGTTCTGTTTCTGATTTCTGCTAGAACATATCCGGTAAGTTTCGTCTGAGTTGAGAAGCAACCGAGGAGGGTT
>CAZXUP010000355.1:0-2176 GCA_964643815.1 uncultured Vampirovibrionales bacterium | reverse complement strand
ACCGGAATCTCCAGAAGCGCAATATCTCCAAGCGCGGTTGACTTTTCTCAACCAACAGCCTACAAATTCAACACCGGCAGCGCCGGTTAATTACAACAGCACGGCTAGCATTAACGGGCGTTTGCAACAGATTGCCGGAAATGATCCTAATCTACAAAAACTGTTGACGGTCGAACCGGAATCGCCTGAGGCGGCACAATTGCAGGCGCAAATTGGCAGAGACTCCGCTATCGCTCCTGCAGGAAAACAAAAAGACATACAGGAGTTTTTCGTCCTCAATGCCATTCGAAGTCTGGATAATACCCGAGGTGCCCTGGCTACTACTGCTGTCAATTTGACGCCTGGTTCAGCCGAGGCAGCCAGCTATCAAAACAGACAGGTTGCCATTAATACGGTTCGCCAGAATCTCATACAAGCGCATAAAAACGTTCAACAAGGCTTGCCACCCGAGACGAACAATCCTATAGGGCAGCCGCCAAGGATATAGTTGGATTCCTTTGGTTATTTAATGTGTTTGAAAGCGGGAAAGCTTTGAGGGCTTTCCCGCTTTGGCATGTGATTTTTGAGAACAGGGTTTACAAGGGGCATGCTTTACTCTTATAGTAGTAACCTGCTCCCGACTGGGGAATCCGGTGTGATGCCGGAGCTGTGCCGCAACTGTAAGCCGGGCCGATAACCCGGTTCAGCCAGAAAACCACCGGAAGCGATGTACCTAAGGGAACCCTTCTTGCGCGCACAAGAATCCTGATTGATCGTCTTTGAAGACGGTGATTCGGCGGCTTGCAAGGCAGGTGGCCGTTTTTGTTTCTGGAGACGATTTTGCCCACGTTGTCATACCGCCTGCCGCCTGCATTCTCCGCGTTTGAGCGCGCGAGGCCGCCTGTGGTCAATTCGGTTTCCAGCTTGGGCGAGAGTGTGAATTTGCCAACACTTCCAGAACTGCCAGTTGTGGAAGATCGGTTTTTGGATACCTCTCAGAGTGTTTCGCCGCAAACGGCCGCTGGCTTGTTTATGCTGGGTATCGGTATTGCTTTTGCAGGGCGAGGCTTGTTTCAAAGCCTTTTACGCTGGAATAAAGTGCTTCCGAAAAAAACAGTGCCTCCGAAAGCAAGAGAACCGTTTCACATGGACGGGCTTATTATCGAGGGAAAAACGTCCAACAAGGAATTGAATCTCGCTGAAAGCAACGATGGTTTGGCTGGCATTTTCATGTTTGCCATCCGAGATCCCTCGCAGCGTAAAGGCTTACTAGCGTATTTGGGAACGGTGCTGACGGGTTATATTTCTGGCAGTGTTGCGCAAGGCACACAAGAAGCCTGGGTGCGGCGGGAAGAAACGAAAATTCGGGCGGATTTGATTAATTGCCTGCAAGGGGCTTTCAGACAGAGTATCCGGACCAAGCAAGCGTTCGACAGCCAGTTGCGGGAAGCGGCACGCAGCCGGATTTTGGAAATTTTGCAGCGGCACGGCGTACCTAATCCGGCGGAACTGCTTCAGGAAATGCCTCTGGTGGAACCGCCGGGTGTTCAGCAGCGTTATTTTTATGAGCCGACCCACCGGACGCTCCCGGCTTATCGCTTCGGTGCTGTCGGAGAGAGCTCTGCGGAGCTTGCTTTGAATGCTTCGGAAAAGCCTGAAGACAACCTGTTTTTATGGAAAGGCGGCATTGTTGGAGCAGGTCTGCTGGTGGGTTTGACCTTACAGGCGTTTTTGCGCTTGTTTACCGAGCCGATCAAGACACAGGAATTTTCGGGGAAGGTGACGAGCTACCAAACCATTCGCCTGGAAGCGCGGGAGGCTTATATCCTGCGGGGCATTACCGGCAAACAAAATCTCTTTCTGATGATCAGTTTTTTGGCAATGACGGCGTTGGGTAAGCTGGGTAAGCTGTTGGTGGATGGCTTGCGCGAGATTGAAGTGACGCGCGCCAATAAAAAAACGGAGTTGTCGTATCAAACGCACAACTGGTTAAGCCAGGATCCGGCGTTTCATCAGATTGCCGAAACCGAGGCGCTCAATAACAGCTTGATGACGCTGGAGCAGGAAGTGGCTTTGCTGAAACAGAACCCGGAACTGTTGCGTCAGCGAGTTCAAACTATTTTGACGAACGTGGGGCGGAACTCAGCGCCGAAGTACTTCCAGATGACCCCGCCGGTGGGGCTGGTCATGGCGCGGG
>CAZXUP010000354.1:1372-2183 GCA_964643815.1 uncultured Vampirovibrionales bacterium | reverse complement strand
CCGTCCGGCACCCACCATCTTGGCGGATTTCGCCACTTCCAGGGCATCAATGTTGGCGACATAGCCGTTTTCGGTGGCGGGCAGCATGAGCACCCGATCCGGCTGAGGTAATATGGAAGCATCCTGAAAGAAATAGGGGTCTCCGCCTTGCACAACGACGAGTTCGCGGAATTTTTCCAACGCAGTGCCGTCGTGTAAGTGTCTTTTCAAGGCTTCTTCGGCGGCTTCCAGCGAAGGTTGAACGCCTGCGCACACCAGCGCGACAGAGCCCAGCTTCAGGCAGAGGGCTTCCAGATCGGCGGGGCCTTTGCCTTGCAGCAGTTGCACGGTTTCGATGACTTCCAGGCTGTGACCGATGGCGCAGCCCAAGGGTTGGTTCATTCCCGAAATAACCGTTGAAATGCTTTTGCCTAGGCGCTTGCCAATTTCCCGGCAGGTAAAGGCCAGCTCCTTGGCGCTGTCCAGCGTTTTCATAAAGGCGCCGTTGCCGTATTTGATGTCCAGCACAATCACGTCGGCCCCGGCGGCGATTTTCTTGGAAATGACCGATGCGGCAATCAGCGGGATGCTTTCCACGGTTGCCGTTACATCGCGCAGGGCGTACATTCTGCCGTCAGCCGGGGCGAGATCGGCGGCTTGCGAGGAGATGGCCATGCCGATTTGCTTGACCTGCTTTAAAAATTCCTGGCTGGATAGCGTGACTTTAAAGCCGGGGATGGCTTCCAGCTTGTCCACGGTGCCGCCGGTAAAGCCCAACCCGCGCCCGGAGAGCTTGGCGACTTTCACGCCGCTGGCGGCCAGCATCGGAATC
>CAZXUP010000354.1:0-1362 GCA_964643815.1 uncultured Vampirovibrionales bacterium | reverse complement strand
ACCGCCGGTGCTGTGCTTGTCCACCACCACCCCGTTAACGTCGGAGAGATCCAGCGTCTTACCCGAATCCACAAAGGCTTTGGTCAACCAGGTGGTTTCTTCCATGTCCAGTCCGTGGATACAGGCAGCCATCAGCCAGGCGGAAACCTGGTAGTCGTGCGCTTCTCCAGATTGCATGGCCTGCACCAGCGCATCAATTTCTTTTTGCGTGTGGGTCAATCCCCGGCGTTTTTTGTCTATAATCTCAATGATATTCATTGCGCCGCCGCCTTCCGTGCAAAACTGTGCAATACAGGTGCCCATTATACCGGCATTATAACGGAAAGGCCCCCGCGATTTTCACGGCAGAATTTTCTGAACAGGATTTTTTATAACAATGTCTCTGCAACAACAACTGGCCGAAACGACCGCTTACATCAAAAACCGCTGCAAAAACCGGGAACTCCGCGGGGCGGTGGTGCTGGGTTCGGGCTTGGGCGTGTTTGCCGATTCCTTGCAAAATGCCGAAGCAATTGATTACAAGGACATTCCCCATTTTCATGCTTCCACCGTGGCGGGGCATGCGGGAAAGTTAGTGGTTGGCGAAGCGGCTCCGGGGCTTACGATTGCCTGCATGCAAGGGCGCTTTCACTTTTATGAAGGCCATAGCATGCAGACCGTGGTGTTTCCGGTGCGGGTGCTGCGGCAGTTGGGCGCAGAATTTTTAATCGTCACCAATGCGGCGGGCGGTATTAACGCCAACTTCAAGCCGGGAACGCTGATGCTGATTGAGGATCATATCAACCTGATGGGTGATAACCCGTTGAAGGGCGCGAATGTCGATTTCCTGGGTCCGCGTTTTCCCGATATGAGCGAAGCCTATAGTTTGCGTCTGCGGCAAATCGCCAAGGATGCGGCTGCCAAACAGGCATTTGATTTGAAACAAGGCGTGTATGCGGCGCTCAGTGGGCCAACCTACGAAACCCCGGCGGAAATCCGGATGCTGAAGACCCTTGGGGCGGATGCCGTTGGGATGTCCACGGTCCCCGAGGTCATTGCGGCCAACCATATGGGCATGCCCGCTTTGGGCATCTCGTGCATTACCAACCCGGCGGCGGGAATCTCGCCCCACAAGCTGAGCCATCAGGAAGTGATGGAAACGGCGGAACGCGTACGGGGCGAGTTCGTCGCCCTGTTGCAAGGCATCCTCAATGAAATAGCCGCGCAATCCGCACTCACCCCCCGGCCTTAACACATTTATGAGCGCTACACTCACACTCGATGAATTTCAGGCCCAGTTGGCCTTTCCGCTGGATGACTTCCAGCAGGAGGCCATCCACACCATTGCCGAAGGCCATAGCACCGTGGTGTGCGCGCCAACCG
>CAZXUP010000353.1:0-2199 GCA_964643815.1 uncultured Vampirovibrionales bacterium | reverse complement strand
GGGAAGTCACCGGGGAAGTCACCGGGGAAGTCGAAAAGCTGTTGATTGCCCTGTACTATCACGAAAACATGACGCTGAAAGAAATCGGCGAAGTCATCTGCGTTTCGGAATCGAGGGTTTGCCAACTGCATGCCCAGGCCATCTTAAGATTACGCAGCAAGCTAAGCCAGTAATTCATCACTCTTATCGACACAGGTCTCACCAGCCACCAACCAGACAGAAGGCACACCGCCCATGAAACCCGCGGATCTGAAACTAGGCTACCTGATGGTCGCAAGCCCGGTCCCCAATGTCTATATCGGCGGGCTGATGATCACCGATGGACGCGGCCTGCCGGTGGAATTTCGCTACACGGAACCCATCCAGCCCACCAAAATCCAGCAGGTGCTTTACGGACAGGTCCTCAGCGCCTACATCAAGCGGGAAGTCATTTTGGAAACCCTGCTCAAAAGCATTGATGCCAAGTTTAAATGCCTACTGGTGGAAGACGAGCATTTGGTGGATTACCCCGCCAAGGGTTATACGATCGTGCGCATCGCCGCCACCAAATCATCGCCGATCGGCAGCGTGGGCAAAACCGAAAATATCGCACCGGGTGAAATTTTGCTGCAACTGACCCCGGAAGGCAGCCCGGTCCGCATCCATACCAACAAGGCTGGCGAAGCAAGCGGCGAAGGCGGCGGTGACAGCCCTGCCGACACCACCGGAACGCTATTGGAAGCCGGTCAGACCATGGACGTTGTCGAGCCATTAAGGCGCATTGAAAAGGCCCTGGAGATTATATGCACGGAAGCGGGAATCACCCAGACGACAGCCGCTCGCTAGGCAAACAGTTTGGCAAGCTGAAAGACGAGGTGCGCGCCACCTTGAAGCTGCTGTTTAAAAATATTGACCACTACCCCGTGGATGTCGATTTATCAGCGGGTATGACCGCCTACATTACCGAATTGTCCTGTGAAACAAACGATGTTCCCCTGCGTGGACGAGCGGTTGCCGTCAGCGAAGATCCCATTCGCATCTTGTCAGAGCGCCTGCCGGAGCTTCACAACCTGCCTTTGATGCCGGAGGCGAAACTCTCTGAACAGATGGCCTGTTCGTTTGAACCCGTCATGGCCCATGAGCCGGTGTTTGACGACATGGTGCTTGAAACGGCAGGCGTCTCTTTCGACAATATCGCGCTCAGCCAAAGCAGGGCCTGGCCGCTGGAAGCATTCGTGGCTCACAGCGTTGCATCCCCGCTGGAAACCGAAAACCTGCGAACCGCTGCCAACACGCTGGATGCCGGAACATTCAAAACCGGCACGCACAGCCTGGCAGAGACACTCCCAAAAATCCGGGCGCTGCACAGCCCGCGTTTTTACGCGCTGCCCATCCGAAAATCCCCTGTGCCGCCGCATCGTTTTTCCCTGTCCGTGCGAGAAAAATTTAAGCAGGCGCTGGCCGAAAAAGCGCAAACCCCGCCCGCCAACCTGCAACTCAAAATTGTGTTTGAACGCATGGATATGACGCTGTTTTCCAGCATCCAGCAGGACGATCACGGGTATCTGCTGTGCGTTCCAAAAAGTGAATTTTTGGGCAAAAATCAGACGCTTGATCCAAAAGGCGAACAGAAAAAGAAACCGTCGGGCGATGCCTATCTGGTGTACGGCTTTCGGCTGGACAACAAGGAAAGCGTGCGCGCATTGGTGCCGGCATCCGCGATCTCGGAGGATAAACCGTCATGATTGACGCCAGCCTGTCAATTCTGGAAAACCTGTTTGATACGCTGCCGTCCGGCATGCTGGTTTTCAGGCGGGATGGCGCGATCATCGAGATGAATCTGAAAGCGAGAGAAATTTTAGGCCTGGAAACCACGGCCCAACCGGAGAGCCTGGAGCGTTTGCCGTTTTATTTGTCACCCTTGGCCAAGCTGCTGGATGAGAGCCATGAGGACATCCACCGGGCCGAAATTGCACTGGAATTGCCAAGCCGGGATGAAGAATCCACCATCGGTTTCAGCCTGAAACATATTGCCACCCCCGATGGCGAAACCGTTCGCACGCTGACGTTTACGGATATCACGCAAGTTTTAAAAGACCGCCTGTCGATGGATAAAATCAAGGACGAGCTGAACCAGTCCAAAAAATTGGCTTCCATTGGCACGATGATCGCAGGCGTTGGCCGATGCCAGCTCCCGTGGCGGGACGGTTCATCTCGCGG
>CAZXUP010000352.1:1628-2224 GCA_964643815.1 uncultured Vampirovibrionales bacterium | reverse complement strand
TGATGGGTTTGCCGGTCACTTCCACCACGGATAATGCCGAGCCGCCACGGGCATCGCCGTCCAGCTTGGTCATCACGATGCCGGTCACTTCCAGTTGCTCGTTAAAGGTTTCCGCCACCGACACCGCTTCCTGGCCGGTCATGGCGTCAACCACCAGCAATTTTTCATGCGGCTGCAAGACACGCTCGACCAGCAAGAGTTCAGCCATCATGTCGGTGTCAATCTGCAAACGGCCCGCCGTATCGACAATCAGCGTGTTAAAATTTTCGGCCTTTGCCCGCTCCAGGCCCGCCTTGGCAATGCCCAACACATCGTTGGAACCTTCAATCGTATGCACCGGAATATCAATCTGCTTGCCCAGCGTGATCAATTGCTGAATGGCCGCCGGACGGTACACATCCGCCGCAACCAGCAACGGCTTTCGCCCGTCTTTTTTAAGCTTGAGCGCCAACTTGGCCGCCGTGGTGGTTTTTCCGGAGCCTTGCAGCCCGAACAAAACAATGATATTGGGGCTACCGCTCAAATCAATCGGCTTGGCCTCGCCACCCAGCAAGGTCACCATTTCGTCATGCACAATTTTGACCAGTTGCTGGCCC
>CAZXUP010000352.1:0-1618 GCA_964643815.1 uncultured Vampirovibrionales bacterium | reverse complement strand
CGCGATCTTTGATGCGCGACAGAAACGCCTTGATAACCCGCAAACTGACATCGGCTTCCAGCAACGCCCGGCGGATTTCCCGCAAGGCGTCTTCCATGTTTTCTTCGGTAATCTGTTTTCCGCCGCCAAAACCGGCAAAAACACCCTGCAACCGTTCCGAAAGCTGATCAAACATTGTGAAAAACCCGCATTATCTCCCAGAACAAGCTCTGGTCTAAGACACGTGTCTAATGATCCTACTCCCCGCCTCAATTGTCAATTTGAGCTTCAAACCTGCCGAATCGGGGAATAGGCGTTAGCCATTTGGCTTGTTAGGATATCCGGGAAATATCCTGATGCCCAACCCTTACTACCTGACTGGGGAAGCACCTTGAGTATCGTAGAGCAAGAAACGGCAACAAACCCGGAAACAGACCGGAAGACCGCCCTGTTTGACAAGTACGCGGAAACGTATGATGCGGACGTGCTGTTTTTTAATGGCGTGATTTCAGCTGAGACACTGAAAATCATGGACATTATCAACCGCCAGCCCAAACAAAAGAACCTGCTGATGATTCTGATTACACTGGGCGGGAGTCCCCATGTCGCGTACCAGTTGACGCGCATTTTGCAACAGTCCTACACAAAGTTCACCCTGTTTGTATCGGGACAGTGCAAAAGCGCCGGTACGCTGGTTGCCCTGGGCGCGCATGAACTGATCTTCAGCGAGATTGGCGAATTGGGACCTTTGGACATTCAGGTCAGCAAAAAAGACGAACCGTTTTCGCAAGAGTCCGGCCTGACCCGGTTGGCCGCCCTGCATACCCTGCAAAAGGAGGCCGCCGAGTATGCCGCCGGAATGATCCGCCAGACGCTCTATAAAAACCCCGGCACCCTATCCATCAGTACCGTTGCCGAGATGGTCACCCGGCTAACGGTTGGGTTGTATCAGCCCATACTCAAGCAACTGGACCCTGTGCATCTGGGCGAAGTGTGTCGAGCCTTGCAAATCAGCGAAGAATACGGACGAAGGCTGATCGAAACAGGCGGCAACGTCGACCCTTGCAACCTGGAGCAACTCGTCTCCAGTTATCCTTCCCATGCCTTTATTATTGACTACCTGGAAGCAAAGCGGCTCTTCAAGTCCGTACGCCTGCCCAATGCGCTGGAAAAGCTGATTACGCTAGCCTTGGGTGATTTGGCCATTTTACAGACGCCACAACCCGTCACGCCTTACAACAGCAAATTGCTGTACCTCAACTCCGAAAATAATGGACGCGCGACGCTTCACGTACAGGAGAAGGCCGTAAAAACAGGTCAACTGGACGGTTTTTCTTCCGAGAATTTCATTAGCATCGAACAAAACCTGGTGGAGTAAGGCGTTGGGGTTAAGCAGGGGGGAAGCCGCTTGACTAACTATTTAAACACGCCCTTCAGAATAACAACCCCCAATACCACGCATTAATTTTCAAACAACGCATCCACAAATTCGCGGGCATGAAAGTCTTTCAAGTCGTCAATTCCCTCGCCCACGCCCACCATTTTAACCGGCAAGCCGTACTCTTTCGCAATCGTCAAAATCACGCCACCCTTGGCCGAACCATCCAGCTTGGTGAGCACCACCCCGGAAAGACTCACG
>CAZXUP010000351.1:0-2274 GCA_964643815.1 uncultured Vampirovibrionales bacterium | reverse complement strand
AAACGTTGGCAATTGGACAGGTCGAGAAATGTGCATAGTCGCAACCGTCTCAAAAAACCGATTAATAGTTAAAGCCGGATTTGCGCAGGTGAATCATCGGCGAATGCTCGTGATCGAGTTGCGCGCCATCAATGACTTCGCCGACGAAGATATGATGATCGGCTGCTTCGTGCTTGCTTTTGAGGCGGCAATGCAGTACGGCCACGGCTTCGTTCAATACAATGCCATGCTCGGTATCGGTAAAATCCACGGCATCAAACTGATCCGGCGAGTAGCGCGAAAACGCCTTCATCAGGTTCATGTTTTCGTTGCTCAGTACGTTGATGCTGAAGGATTGGCTTTCCTCAATCGCGCTGTAAATTTCGCGGTCGGGATGCACCGCCACCGAGACGCATGGCGGCTCAAAGCCTGCCTGGGTGACCCAGGAACCCATCATGCCGATTTTTTGATCACCGCCGCGCTTTGCGGTGACGATGAACACGCCACTAGGGATCCGTCCAATCGCCGCGCCAATACTCTCTTTGTTTGCCAGTTGTTCTGTTGCCATCGTCCTATCCCTCCAAATCTCAACAGGTTATTTATACTACAAAGAAAAGAGTATTGCTGCCTTCAGAGAGTAATAGCCTTCCATATAATTGCTTTTATATTTTTAAATCCGGCAATCCATTCGTTTGCTTGGATTTTAATAGACTATCAGTTTATATCATTGTCTATTCAGAAGCGTTTCAATGCAGATTTATCGTTCTACTGTTTGTTTCAGTGGGTGGAAGCCTTCCCCGCAAAGCCTTGCAGGCCGGACTTTTCTGGAGAGCCTAAAACATGAACTGCTTGAACTGGACAGGCAAGAGTCTGATTCGACCAAGAGAACGCATTTCAGTGATTATGTCTTGTATCCTTCCGAGCTTGCCAAGCAGTTTCAACCCGCTCCCTCATCGCTTCCCACAACAATACGGAAATATGGCAAAAAGCTTGGTTTTCGTATCGCAACCATCTCAGAGGCTTTTGCAAAGCCTGAATATTTGGAGACGACATGCTCCAAAGCAACGCTTGCTGTTATAACTTACCTGAATAATCTGAAACAGGAATTGCTTGAACGTGATCAGCAAGAACCGAGTCCAGAAAAAAGAACACATTTCAGTGATTACAAGCTATTTCCTTCCGAGCTTGGCAGAGAGTTTGAGGTTGATAATGACAGAATAATTAAATATGGCAGGAGGCTTGGCTTTCGTATTGCCAGTCAACCAGAGGCCCTGAGAAAAGCCTGGGCTGAAAAATCGCCTCCCATCAAGATCCACGGCATGGTCAACCGGAAAACAGGAGAAGTAATTGACTACGCCGATCTCAATGCAAAAAACCCGCTCGACTTTTTACTAGAGGCGGAAAACACACGTCAGGAAGAAAACAGACTCGAAAAACTCCAGGCTGCGCTTGAACAGCTTCAAAAAGAGCGGCCTGAATTATATGATGTCTTGCATAAACGCTTTTTTGAGCCGAAGAACAACGATACCCCTGACGCTGTTTCTACTGAAATTAAAATGACGGAGGATGAAACAGAATTGCTGCAAGAGGGACTATTGTTCTTGAAACAGCAGTTTGATTAATCAGATGACCGATATTTGTGATTAAATCCTCAAGTACGGATAGAGAAGTTAGAAAAGAAAACGGAAATGGATGCAACCGAATTGGCGCTGAAGGCGCCCGTCACGCGAGCGAATTTGAAAACCCACGTGTTTGTCTGTACGGGATCGTCCTGCAGCAAAAACGAGAGCGAACAGACACTGGCCAAGTTTTGGGAAGTGCTGGCCGAAAGAGGCCTGCTGTACGGCAAACGGGGCAGCATGGAAGGCACGGTTATCGTGAGCAAGTGCGGTTCTGTGGGACTGTGTAACATCGGCCCGGCTGTGCTCATCTACCCCGAAGGCATTTGGTACTACGGTGTCACCCCGGATGATGTGGCCGAGATCGTTAATGAGCATATTATCAATGGGCGCATTGTTGATCGCTTGTTAGCGTTGCAGTTTTAGGTAGTAGGCTGCCAATTGGTAGAATCTGTCATTCCCGCGAAGGCGGGAATCCATTGTCAGGTATAAAGCTGCAATGTCTGGACGGTTTGAAGAATAACCGCAGAATGGATTCCCGCCTTCGCGGGAATGACAAAACCAGCAGTAACTGTTGCTACTACTGGTTTTGTCTTACTGGTTCAATATTATCGCTTGGTTGGCGGCTTTTTCATCGTGCGCTTGGGAGGACGACCACCACGGCGTTTGGCTGCAC
>CAZXUP010000350.1:0-2278 GCA_964643815.1 uncultured Vampirovibrionales bacterium | reverse complement strand
CTCTCCGTCGCCATTATTTGCATCCTGCTTCGTTAGTTTTGCAAAGGGTTCTAGGCAGACCGATCCAGCGTTACGCGCACAACGCCCTGCGCACCTCTGGGCTGAATCCCGAAGCGGGGCATATTCAGGCCCAGGTTGTTCAAGTCGGTGCGGATGCCATTGTCGGTTTTGAGATCCGAATAATGCGGGTTGTTTAGATAGTTCGTAAAAATGTTGTTTTTCTTCTCATAGCTGAGCGATTTGCCGTTTGGCCCGATACTGGATTCAATTTCGTGCCCAATCACGCTGGCCATGCCTTCTTCCGTTTTGGAGTTTTTGTTTTTGGGCGTGACGGCGTGCACCAGCTCATGCACTGTGGTTGCAATGCTAAGGTCCGGATCGGCGCCGGGGCCGGTGTGTGGCTTGCCGTCATCTTCGTAGGGTCTGATGATAATTCGGTTGTCGCCCCGCTTGTAGCGGCCTAGGATATTTTCGGGCAGCTCGCCTACGCCAATCGTCACGCCGCGACGACTGGCCTCTTTCAGCAAAATGCGTCCATCCGGGTCGGTGGCAATGGCGTTCAGGGCCTTGTCCAATTGCGCCCTGTCTTCCGGGTCTTTTGTGGTGTTTTTCGGCAGAGGAACCTGCGCCTGTGCGGGTCCGTTAGCGTTCGGTTTGGATGATTGCTTGCCTGTTATAGCGTTACTGTTTGCGGATATGGAACCGGTCGCCATAGACATGGCGAAAGGCGCGATGGAAACCATATTAGAACCCCTCTCTTCACACGATATACTGCTCTCTGGTGGGTGATCGACCAAGTCGGATGCGATATAAACCCAGCATTTATATAAAAACAATCATTTAAAATCTTGTGCGGTGTCTTTCGCTCATCCAAAAGCAGTTGTTCAAGATTAGATATATAAAAAGAATAATAAACGTATCTGATACAAGCCCTTTTTAGGTCTTTTATACGTTATTGCGGCTTTGGAAATTTACATGCCGACACCGATTTGGCGTATGCTCAGCTTGCGCGAGCGCCCTGGGATGAACCTCCGAGTTCTGTCAGCGTCTTCTTTAAGAGTGGTTAAAGCCCTGGTATAACTTGGTACAATAAACGTTTGACAGGGAGAGCTGCAAACGCATGTCGCCGATTGCCGCAAAGACTTACACAACCGAGGTGATTTGCTTGCGCGCCATTGATTTTGGCGAGGCGGACAAGATCTTGCACCTGTACTCCCCCGAGCACGGTCGGATTTCGGCCATTGCCAAGGGGGTCAAAAAGCAAAAAAGCAAGCTGGCCGGGGCCTGTGAAGTGCTGAATGTTAGCGAAGTCCAGCTTTCCAAAGGAAAGAACCTGGATGTCCTGTGCCAGTACCAGCCGCGAGAGAGCTTTAGCGGGCTTCGTTCGGACTTGTTGAAGCTGGCTTACGGCCTGCTGTTTGCCGAGCTGGTGTATACCGCTACGGCCGATGTCGATGCCGACAGTCACCAGGTTTACAGTAGTCTCAAGCAGGCCTTGAAGCGGCTGGATGGGGCGAATGAGGCTGAAGTCTCGCCATTGGCGATTGATTACCAGCTTGCGTTTCTGCATGCGGCGGGCTTTCATCCGGTGCTGAACGAATGTGTACTGAGCGGGCGGCCTTTGCCTTCTGATGAGCGCTATTACTGTTTTTCGGCCCAGTTGGGCGGGGTGACGACGCTTGCGCTGAAAAAGCGTCAACAGGCGGAAACCGGCGGTTTTGGCATGCAATGGGTCAATGTTTCGCCCAGTACGCTTGCCATTTTGGGTGCGCCAAGTGCCGAAGATTGGGAGTTGCCCCAGTATTACAAGGCACAGAAGTTTTTGCAGTATTACTTTAAACAAGTGTTTGAAAGGCAATTGCATGCCTATGACCTGGTTTTTAATCTGTTAGATATGTCCATGCCGCTGGCGGAAGACAAATCGGCCATTCTGGCGAGTCCGGCCTGACACGTTGAAATTGCTGGGTTGTGCTTGCAGGCTCCCGGTTTGCGTCCATGGATGGTTGAAGTACAATAGTAAAACTTGAGTTGGAGCCGAAAAGGCCCTCGGAAAGATTTCCCGATGTCGCTTCAGACACCCCTGACAGAACCGGAAAGCAATTCACGGCATCCTGCGCAGGATGCGACGGATGAATTGACACCGCAGGCTGGTTATTCGGCGGTGCTTAAAAACCGTAACTTTCTGGCTTTGTGGATTGGGCAGATTTTTTCGCAGGTGGCTGATCGCATCATCTTTGTGGTCTTCATCAGTTTAATCGTGCAGCATTTTGGCGCAGGC
>CAZXUP010000349.1:0-2288 GCA_964643815.1 uncultured Vampirovibrionales bacterium | reverse complement strand
GTTGACCAGCAAAAAGTAAAAGCTGCTTCCGACGGTGAGTTGGGCTTCAAAAATAGCGCTGCTGGGTGATACCGTTAAAGGCAAACCGGAAGGCAGTAAAGGCGCTACGGTTTCTTCAACCAGGTCGGCCTGAGCGCGCTGCTCCATACGAGTGCCCAAGGCCAGAATGAGCGGGGCCAAGCCGGTGGGTGTCAGGGGTGCTTGCGGATGGAGTCCGGTTTCGGGCCAGTTGATGAAAATGCGGGCTTGCGCCATTTTGGCGATGGAGGGTTTCAGTTCATCCGGGAGCGTGTCCCGATCCGAAAAGTTGGCCAGAAGAGACTCGAATGCTTCTTCGGGTGGAAAGCTGCCGGTGACGGCGCGGGCGATGCCGATGTAAGCGTCCTGGTAAAGGGCGGTTTGTTCGGGATGGTAGTAGCCATTGTCATTCGGATAGGTCAGCAATTTTTTGGCGCGGGCCACTTCAATGGGGGGGTAGGCCCAGTAATCCATCGGCACATCCCGGTAGAAGGGAAATTCGCTGACCAGGCGCGTATCGTGCTTCAGTGTCTTCACCAGGATGTCGGCCAGTTCTGCGCGACTGAACGGAGTGGTCCGGGTGGCCGAATCGGCCGGAAAAACGCCTTGCAGGATCAGGCTTTGCAGCGGGCTGACTGTTGTCAAAGGGGCAATGGGCGTTGCGCTTCGGTTGGGTTGCGGAGCGGCATGAGGGTTCATGAAGGTTGGCAGGATATCGGCGCTGGGAGGGAGACTTTCTGCCGGAGGGTTTTTAGGCTTGAAAAAAGACAGAGCGCGCACCTCGGATGGAGGCGTCAATAGCATCCAGGCACAAAGCAGAAAAGCAGCAACGGCCCTTGTGTGCCGGGGTTTACAAGCCCACCTTGAAAACCTTGTTTCTGATTTCATCCAACACCTTTCGTACCTGAGTTTCAGTGTGCGGGATGTCCTTGGTGTTGTCAATGACCCGATCACTCAGTGCGATTTTGCGATCCTGGGGCCATTGGGCATCCATCAGGTGTTGCGCTTCCGGCAGGGAAAGATGATCCCGGGCAATGACGCGTTCAATTTGGGCACTCGGCTCCGAAATCACCACCCAGACCTCATCATAAAGGTGCCTGGTGTCGCTTTCCAGAAGCAATGGAGCTTCTACGGCCCGGATATAACTGCCCATCCGGCTGTAGAGGAAGCGCTTGATTTCCTCCCGAAGCAGGGGGCTGAGCTTTTCCTCAAACAGAACCCGTTTCTCAGGGTCGGTGTACAAGACGTTTGTCAGCTTTTTGCGCGACAACCGGCCCCGGCTGTCGATGACGTCACTGCCGAAATGCTCGCTTAGCCGAACGGAAAGGCGGTGGGGGTTGTCTGATAACAGGGTCAGCGCCATCTCTTCGACATCGAAGGTGTTAATGCCCAGACGTTGCAAGGCACTTAGGACTACGGACTTACCGCTACAGATATTGCCGGTAATGCCGATTTTATAAGTGATATTGCGCCGGGCTGTTGCCATGCTTCGATCCTGGGCTGCTCGGAAAACAAACGAACGATATAGCGTACAATGGGGATAAATGCTGTACAGATTCCGCACGAATGAGTGGACTTGAATCCTTTTTATATAGTATCACCTCTCCGGTGGTTCTCGTGGACGAGTCAGGCAGAAAGCTGGCTGCAAACGCTTCTGGGGATTGTTGTTTCTCAGAGTTGTTGTGCCTGGCTGAATCTGTCGATCAAAAAGAGAGATTTGCCAGAAGTAGCCTGCTAGAAGCGTGTATGAAGTACCGGATTCCATCCTGGCTTGCGCTTGAGAGCGGCTTGTTGAAGATTTCACCGCTGGAACCATCAAGTGGCGTGGCGGGCTTGCTGGAGTGGTTTCCCGGCTCGGGCGAGGAAAAGCTGAAAATTTTGCAGGAAGTCAGCCGGGCGGTGAACTCTTCACTGATTCTGGAGGATATTTTCGAGTCTCTGGGCGAGGTTTTGAGAACGCATATCCCGTACCAGGAAGCGGTGATTGTGATTCTGGATGATAGCCAGAACGGACTCAAGACACTGGTCCGGATTTCAGAGGATGGAACCCTGGAAATTACCGGTGAACACAACGCCTTTGCCGGTTATGAGCCGTTGGTGGATCGTATCCTGAGGCAGCCGATGTCGTGTTTGTACAGTCGGGACGAACTGCCGCCCTCCCTGTTGCTGGCGGAGAACGCGGCTTCCGCCCTGGTGGTGCCCCTGGTCAACAAAGGCATTGTCATCGGTTTGATTGCGCTATCCACGCGTGAAGAGAGTGGATTTTACCG
>CAZXUP010000348.1:0-2291 GCA_964643815.1 uncultured Vampirovibrionales bacterium | reverse complement strand
TGCAAATAAGGCTCACTGGCAGCCAGGGCGTTGGAACCATCCAGCAGCTTGATGCCGTTGAAGTTGGCCGCCGCCGCAATGCGATCAATATCCTCCAACAGCTTCTGGATTTCATCGGAGATGGCTGTGCGGCTGGCGGTGCTGTTAGTGTCGTTGGCCGCCTGCACCGTCAGTTCACGGATTCGCTGCAGGTTGTCGCCAATCACCGATAACGCCCCTTCGGCGATTTGCAACAGGCCGATCCCATCCTGTGTGTTTCTGTCAGCCTGCTTCATCCGACGGATCTGGCTGACCAGGTTTTGCGAAATCGTATACCCAGCCGCATCATCGGCGGTTCTGTTGATGCGGTACCCGGAGGACAAGCGCTCCAGAGACTGATGGAGCTGCTTGGCATTGACGCTGAGGTTGCGCTGCGCCAGTAATGACGCCACATTGGTATTGATGGTAAAATCCATAATCCGTTCTCCTTAACGATCCCTGTGCCGATCCTTGGCAACCAGATGTCTCTCTGTTCGGGTGTCTGTTCAGCCTTCGGCAGGCTGTCGCCAAAACTTGACGGTAACAACCTGCAATCTCCTCTGGATGCAGTAGAAAAACGCACACATCCCCTTGGTGTCCTGCTCACACCACGCTGTTTGAGCCAAAGCCCTTTCAGAGCGTCTGCTTCGAGAACGCCTGACTGTGGTAAAGTAAAAATGATATACAGTGTTTGCCTGTCTAATATCTGTACATGGCGTTCGGTAAGAAAGCGAGGATTAGCCAGTGAAGATTGCGGTAATCGGTTCGGGGTATGTGGGCACCGTCACGGGAACTTGCCTGGCTGAAATGGGACACCAGGTCATCTGCGCGGATGTCAAAGAAGGCCGGATGAAGAACCTGCAGGAAGGCAAAGCCCACTTCTACGAGGAAGCCCTGGAACCGCTGATTCGGGGGAACCGCGAAGAAGGCCGCCTGGAGTTTACCACCGATATTATCCAGGCCGTGCGCAAGTCCGAGGTCGTTTTCCTGTGCATCGGCACCCCGCTGCTGCCCTCCGGCAAGCCCGACATGAACGCCCTGTCGGCAGCCGTCAAAAGCATTGCCGCCGGTATGGACAGCTATCGCCTGATCATCGAGAAAAGCACCATGCCCATCAAAACGGGCGAATGGCTGAATTCACTGCTACGCGAGCAGGTTGGAGAAGACATCGACTTCGATATCGCCGCCGTGCCCCAGTTTTTGCGCGAAGGCCAGGCCATCCATGATTTTATGCATCCGGATCGCATCATTATCGGCGCCGACAACCAACGGGCCGTCGACACCATCGTGAACATCTACCAGCCCCTGAACGCGCCGCTTCTGATTACGGATGTCAACAGCGCCGAGCTGATCAAGCACGCCACCAACGCGTTTTTGGCTACAAAAATCTCCTTTATCAACTCCATCGCGCAAGTCTGCGAGAAAACAGGCGCC
Organism: uncultured Vampirovibrionales bacterium; assembly: GCA_964643815.1. Taxonomy (GTDB): domain Bacteria; phylum Cyanobacteriota; class Vampirovibrionia; order Vampirovibrionales; family Vampirovibrionaceae; genus CAZXUP01. The sequence continues at coordinate 839 of CAZXUP010000348.1, read as the reverse complement.
GATATCACCAGTGTCGCACGCGGCTTGGGATTGGATCGCCGGATCGGACCGGAATACCTGAATGCAGGGATTGGCTACGGCGGCATTTTCTTCCCGAAAGACATCAATTCGCTGCTCAATATTGCCGAAGAGTTCCATATCAACCTGGATTTGCTCAAGCAGGTCGATGTGATCAACCGCTATCAGCGCATTAGTTTTATCGAGAAAATCGACGAGGCCCTGGGCAAGAACCTGAGCGGCAAAACCATCGCCATCTGGGGCCTCAGCTACCGTCCCCACACCGATGACATGCGGGACACGCCCAGCGTTACCATCATTCGCGGCCTGGAAAAGCGCGGCGCCACCATTCGCGCATACGACCCGCTATCCATGGAACAGGCCAAGGAGTTGCTACCGGATATCACCTATTGCGACAGCGCTTACGCTGCGGCCAAAGGGGCGGACGCCATTGCAATCTTGACCGAGTGGGACGAGTTTGCCTACGTCAACTTCCAGAAGCTGCGGCAAGAGAGCAAATGCCGGTTGATTGTGGATGGTCGCAACCTGTTTAACCCCAACCGGATGCGTAATCTCGGCTATACGTATGTCAGCATCGGCCGCAAGGTCATCGTGCCGGAAAAAGTGACCGCCAAAGTTTAGGCACACAGCACGCAACCGGAAAAACAATAAACGGCAGAGCTGGAAGCACCGCGCAGAATCCCCCGCCGGATTTCATAAATTCATTTACAATAATGAGTAGGGACACCCCCTGACCTCACCGGGTTACGAGCAAGAGAGGCGACCGCGCAGCGATGGCGAATTTGCAGGATCAATCCTTTTCCGGGCGGGCACTGGAGCGC
>CAZXUP010000347.1:0-2313 GCA_964643815.1 uncultured Vampirovibrionales bacterium | reverse complement strand
ATTCGAGATCCATAATGGGGCATATCCTTTGTTTCGCTCTCTATGCTCTAACGCTCACTCGTTTTATTGTGTCAGGATGCAGCAATCAGGCGCTGCTCATCCGCGTGGATTTCCGTGCCAGCCTTGCCAGCCAACGCTTCAACCACTTTTTCCAGGCTGGTAATAAACGCCCGCTTTCCACCGTGATGGACATAATCAATCATGGCGGCCACTTTGGGGCCCATGCTGCCCGCACCAAAGTGACCTTCGCTCTGGTACTGCTCGGCTTCGCTTAATGATAAGCGCCGCAACGCGGTTTGATCGGGTTTGCCGAAGTTGAGGTACACATTTTCCACCTCGGTGCAGATGATCAGGTTCTCGATTTTCAGGGTTTTGGCGAGCAAACACGAGGTGAAATCCTTGTCGATGACCGCCTCAATCCCCTGGAACACGCCGTCTTTGAGATACACCGGAATGCCACCGCCGCCGCAGCACAGGGTGATAAAGCCGTTATCAATCAAATTGCGAACCGGGTCCGCTTCCAGAATCCGCAGCGGCCTGGGCGAAGGCACCATCCGCCGGTAGCCCCGGTTGGCATCCGGGCCGATAATCCAACCACGCTCTTCGTACAAACGCTGGGCTTCTTCCGCGCTGATAAACCGGCCCACCGGCTTGCTGGGCTTTTGGAAGGCCGGGTCATCCGGGTTGACTTCCACCAGCGTGTTCACCGCCATTACCGGCTTTTGAATCCCTTTTTCCAGAAGTTGCCTGGTCAACTCCCGCGTCAGCCAGTAGCCAATTTCGCCCTGGGTCCAGGACACGCAGGTATCCAGCGTAATCGGCGTCTCAAACATCCGCGCCGAGGTTTCGGCCATATCCAGCAGGTTGCCGACCTGCGGCCCGTTGCCGAAGGTAATGACCGGCAAATAGCCCTGTTGATAGACTTCCACAATGCGACAGCAGACTTCGCTCACCATGGAAGGGCAGAGATTGTTCCCGCTTTTTTTGTCGTACAGCGCGTTGCCGCCAATCGCAATTAAAACCGATTCCATGTGCCTGCCTTTAAAATCATCCGTGGTCATCCCGAAATAAGTTTCATGCCTTGTTTTGGGGCTTTATCGGGGTCTCTGTTTCCCTTAATGTAAATGAAGATAGCATAAACTCCAGTTATCAAGCTAGGGCATCAGGCCAGCCAGAACAGACTTATGAGCAATTCCCCCATCAACCGAATCTACCTGGATCACGCGGCCACCACACCGGTCGATCCCCGGGTGCGCGATGCGATGCTTCCTTTTTTGGAAGGCGTGTTCGGCAATCCTTCCAGCCTGCACTACTGGGGACGGGAAGCCAAAAAGGCATTGGAGCAGGCGCGGGCCACCGTGGCCCATTGTTTAGACGTCTTGGACGCCAAACCCGAAACAATCTTTTTTACCAGCGGCGCCACCGAGGCGGATAATCTGGCGGTGGTGGGCGTCGCTGAAGCCTTGCGGGAGAGCGGGCGCCATATTGTCACCACAAGCATCGAGCACCCGGCGGTGGACAGCGCTTGTGAAACGCTGGAACAACGCGGCTGGGAGATCACCCGCCTGCCAGTGGACGCCGAAGGGTTTGTTTCTCCAGATACTCTAAAAGCAGCCATTCGCCCGGATACAACCCTGGTTTCCATCATTCACGGCAACAACGAGACCGGCACGATTCAGCCGGTGGCCGAGCTGGGCCAATTTCTGAGATCGCGCGGCATTCTGTTTCATATTGACGCGGTGCAGACCGTGGGCAAAATTCCGGTTTCGGTGCGAGAGTTACCGGTGGATTATCTCTCGTTATCCGCGCACAAAATTTACGGTCCCAAGGGCGTGGGGGCTTTATACATTCGGGAAGGCGCACCGAAACCCGCCGCGTTGATTGTGGGTGGCGGACAGGAAGGCGATGTCCGTTCCGGCACCGAAAACCTGCCCGGCATTATCGGGCTGGCCAAAGCGTTGGAAATTGCCGTGGATGAACTGCCGGAGGAAATGCCCCGGCTCCGATCCCTACAGGCAGGCTTTATCCAGAGCGTTTTAAAACGGGTACCGGGTGCCATTCTGAACGGCCCGCGCGATGTGAACCGGCGGGTGCCGGGGAACGTGCATTTTTCGTTTCCGCCAAGTGAAGGGGAAGCGCTGGTGCTGCATCTGGATTTGAAAGGCATCGCCGTTTCCAGCGGATCGGCCTGCCACAGCGCCGTGATTGAACCTTCTCGCGTGATCAAGGCATTGGGCAAGCCGGATGCCGTCGCCCGCTCCACCGTCCGGTTTGCGATGGGACGCTCAACCACGCAGGCTGATTTAGACCGGG
>CAZXUP010000346.1:1344-2316 GCA_964643815.1 uncultured Vampirovibrionales bacterium | reverse complement strand
GCACAGAGGTGAAGCGCTTATCGATTTCCTGTTCGCTTGCGAGCCGTAGGCCATCATTCTGGCTGGCTGTCGTCCACAGATCCAATTCCACGCTCTCCCGTAGTTCGGCTTCAATCTGATCGACCCCTCTTTGGGCGACACTCCACGTCCAACTTCCAATTGCCACAAGGAGCACAAGGAGGGCTGCACCGATACGCCAATACCGCGCCACCCAACTAGGCCGCGGCGTACCTTCCCGGTAGTGTGCGGGGGAGGCCAATTTGTCCTGTTGGGGAGCCTGCCACTCTGTATCACTATCGCATGTCTGCCATTCCAGTATTGGTGTCGCCTTGCCGCATCTTTTTTTGTTCTGAACATTCCGCATAATTTCTGCCTTTTACTAAAGTCGCTGGATGATTTTGCTCTTGGTTCAGAATGGCGAAATGACAAGCACAACGCTGTTAAAAATTTGGCAGAAATTTGGCAGAAACTTTTCAAAATCCGACAGTTGGCTTATTGGGCGAAAGCAGAGTAAGATTTGCTGGCAGCAGTAGAAGTCGGAAAGCGATAAAACCAGTTATGCCATTGACCGAAACGATCCCCTTTGGCCTCCTTCTCAAGCAACTGCGTAAGCGCATGGGCATGACCCAGCGCGATTTAGCCGCGGCACTGAACTATAGCGATACCCTGATCTGCAACCTTGAAAAAGCAAAACGCCTGCCCGACCTTGACGCCGTGATCACGCGATTTGTCCCTGCACTTGGACTACAAGATGATCCTGCGGCGGCTGCCCACCTGCTCGAAAGCGCAGCCGCTGCCCGCGGCGAACGCCCTCCGGCGGTTCCTCAGAGCCTCGTCAACCTTCAAGGGTTCAAGCACGGGAGATTTCGAGAGGAAGTAGATGAGCAACCAGCACAGTTGTCGTCATCACCGACCGAGTTAATTGGCCGCACGGTGGAAGTGAATCAAATCTGTAATCGTCTGCTAGGTCCC
>CAZXUP010000346.1:0-1334 GCA_964643815.1 uncultured Vampirovibrionales bacterium | reverse complement strand
AATCTTCATGTTGTAAAGGGATGGATTTTGCGCGGGGTGATTTCCGCTTCACTTTATCTATACCAGAATCTAAGTTGCCCCACTTCCCTATTGCAGCTAAACTTGAAGGCAATGAGATGCCAGTGGACTCCACATTCCCGTTCCAAAATCAAGCTCGGCACATCATTGTGTTTCTAAAAGAGTATATTTAATTGAGGGGTGTGCATTCTCTAGGAAAGAGCGGTGGACATGGTAGAGATATTGCGTAAAGGCAGACCCCAAATACTGTTGACAATCATGGCAATTTGTACGGAAAAAGTTGCCAAAGCTAAACAGGTACGGACATTCACTAGATGTTGAATGGGCAGTTGTTTTTGTCTCGCCGTAGTCCCCAGGGCTTTGGCGATCAGGTCAAAGAGCGGTTCGATGGTGGTGCGGCGTTTACGCAAGCGGAGGCGATTGACCGGTTGCCTGAGATAGGCATGATAAGCTTGAGCATAACGCCCCTTTGTCCACTTGGCGGCAGGGGTCAAAACGACAACGCCCTGCTGTGCCCACTGGCGGATGCGTGAGGCTTGGGCATAACTGTTATCTGCCGATAGCGTGGTTGGTCGTAAGATTTCAAGCACAATTGCGGCTTTCTGGTCGATCACGGTTGTTTCTGCCACAGAGGCAGTCTCTACCTGCACAAGGGCAGGAAAGGCTTCATGGTTACAGGTAAGGTGCAAAGCATAGCCATAGACCCAGCCATGATATCCACTCTTGCTCCAACTGGCTTCGGTGTCCAAATTGCGTAGTTTAGCTGGAAGGCGTTGTGCCTCGCGGTCACTTTGATGCCAAACCGGACCTTGGGCCTTGAACAGGCTCTTGTCTTCAACCAAATGTTGTTGTCGCAAACGTCTGTCGAGACTCTCTGCATCCTGTCCAATGAACTGGATAAAGGCTTGCAACATCGTGTACAGGGCTCGGTAACGCCGTGCCAGCGTGATGCGGTGCGGGATGCTTGACCACTTCAGCAACTTTACCATCTCTGGATGCTGTTCAAGCCATCGCTGCTGTGTCTTGAAGCGAAAGATACGCCGATACTGCATCACGACAAAAAAGACGACCATCATGCGTTGGCTATAGGTGTAGAGCTTGCTTTCGTATTCCGGCTCTACTTGCACAAATTCGTTAAAGAGGGTACAGATGACTTTGACATAGTCGGTTAGGGTTGGTTTGTCCATTTGGATTCTCCTTGTTTGGTCGTGCTTTCAAGGAAAACCGCTTTTCCCGACTATGTCAATCTCTATGCACACCCCTCATTTACATACCTACATCATTACATACTTACATCTTCAGAAAGGCGCAAGCGA
>CAZXUP010000345.1:0-2338 GCA_964643815.1 uncultured Vampirovibrionales bacterium | reverse complement strand
CGAGCCGGACATTCTCACCAGCGCCAAGGGGTTGGCATCCGGTTTGCCGCTGGGCGCATGCGTTGCCAAAAGCAATGTGATGAACTGGCCACCCGGCACGCATGCCACCACATTCGGCGGTAATCCGGTCAGTTGCGCCGCCGCGCTCAAAACATTTGAGCTGTTGGAAAACGGTTTGCTGAAAAACGTCCAAACCCAGGGCAACGCATTAAAAGCCGGCTTGCAAAAACTGATGCAGCGCCATGATGTCATTGGCGATTTGCGCGGCGAAGGGTTGATGCTGGGCCTTGAGATTGTCGAATCGAAAGCCAGCCGGAACAAGGCGCCGGAACTGCGCGACAAAATCGTGGATGCCTGCTTTTACGAAGGACTTTTGATACTGGGCTGCGGCGAAAATTCCATCCGCTTCAGTCCGCCGTTGGTGATTTGCCAAGAGCAAACCGAGTGTGCGCTGGACATTATGGACAAAGTCCTGACACGCCTGGGCTAACTCGTATGAGTGTCACCGAGCGATTTGCGGCCATTGTCCCGATTGATAATCCGTCCGGGCGGGAAGAAACCATTCGGGATTTTATTGCCGCAACACTGCGTGGGTTTGGGCTGTCGGATTTAACAATCGATACGGCAGGCAATTTGTTTGCGCGCGTATCCGGCAATCCGGCGCTTGAGACAATGATGCTGTCAGCGCACATGGACAGCGTGCCACCGTGCGAAGGCATTGTCCCGGTGCGGGATACGCGGAATGATCGTCCTATCATCCGATCGGAAGGCCGTACCATTTTGGGGGCGGATGACAAGGCGGGCATCGCCGTCATTCTGGAATTGATGGAACACCTAAGCAAAAACAAATTTAAAACCAACCATCCGCTGGAGTTGTTTTTCTCGACCGGTGAAGAAGTGGGCCTGACAGGCGCCAAAGGGTTTGACATGAGTCAGGTCCGCGCGCAATACGCGTATGTGCTGGATGGTGAAGGCCGGGTTGGTTTGATTTTTAACGAAGGCCCCTCGCAAGAAAATGTGCAGATCACATGCACGGGTCGCGCGTCGCATGCGGGCATCGCACCCGAAGCAGGCATCAGCGCCATCCAGATGGGTGCGTCATTAGGCGCACAGTTGCCTTCTGGACGTTTGGCAGACGATTTAACCTGCAACATTGGCGTGGTGCAAGGCGGCAACGCGATGAACATCGTCGCGCCCGAACTGACCTTTCGTTGCGAGATGCGCAGCCATAATGAAGCAAAACTCACCGGGCTACTCGCGCAATATCAAACGATTTGCAACGAGGTTGAAGAAAAATTTACAGGCGGACACATCCATATGGAACACATACGTCGCTACGATCATTTTCTAGTGAGCCCTGATCAACTGGTGAACCAGCGCGCGTTTGCCGTCGGTGAAACCTTAGGTGTTGCGCCACAACTGGTTGCGATGAACATCGGATCGGACGCGCATATTTTAAACAAAAACGGCCTGCCCACCGTGGTGTTGGGGATGGGGTTTCATTATTCGCACAGCCTGGGTGAATTTATTTTTTGCGAGGAACTGGAACAGGTGTACGAGATGGTAAGCCGTCTGGTTGACCCGACGCGCTGACGGGGACGCGCTCTAAAACCAGCCAATCGGCAACTTGTTGGCGCGGTTGGAAATTGTTATAGAGATAGGCCATGACTTCGGGACGAGGTTCATACAACGGTGGTTTGTTGGGTTCGATAAACACGAAGCGGACCCGATGCGTTTCCAGACTGCGCAGCAAATCCTCGGTGCCATTGAGGGGAAGGCTGTACAGATAGTAATCGTAAGGCGTCGGATTCTGATGCCCGCTGAGAAAATAAATCTCAGGCATCCGGTCCGCCAGAATATAAAAATCATCGGGCCGCTGGCTGTTGGTTTTGATGAAATCCAAAATGGCCTGGCGATGTTGCCCTTCCTGTTCCGTCAACCATATCTGGCCGTTCGGTTGCGCCAGAAAATACGGATAGTTGCCCAGCGGAGCACTCAGAAACGCCATCAGAGGACGGCCATCGTAATGATAAATCGTCAGCAGTCCAAATAAACTCCAACCCATCAGGAGGATTGGCGATAGCCATCGATAGGCTGCCTTGGATTCTTGCCAATAGCGAAACGCAAAATAACCTAACAGCAAGGCAAATGGCGCCACGTTGCATGCCACATACGGCGATGCAAAAACGGGGAAGGTGCTGAGATAAATAAAGAGCCCGGTTGCGTACACGTGCATGACCCAACGCGCCTCTGGAGATATGACACCCGTTTGTACCCCGGAGCGTAATTTGAAAAAGAAAACGAGCCAACCGCCAACCAGCATCCAGAACGGCCATTG
>CAZXUP010000344.1:0-2350 GCA_964643815.1 uncultured Vampirovibrionales bacterium | reverse complement strand
GGCGTAAACAACGAGCGAGCCAGTCCCAACCGATGCGAAAGTAACTTTTGTCGCGGCGACTCTTATGGTCAACAAAATGACGCAAGCCCTTTTTGATGACCCAACTGCCAAGAGCAGTCAACCAAACAAAGGCAATGCAAACGGCAAGGACAAGGCGGGAGATGCGATCTTCATCGTCGAGATGGGTAGCTTCCAGGTCAAAGCCATGTCCTTTCAGATCGCCATACATTTCCTCCGTCCACATACGACGACGGTAGAGCCGAATCAAGTCATGTCGCCCTGCGCGATCCGAAAGCAGATACCAGGGTTCATCTTGGCCTTTCTCCCAGTGAAGAATGAGCCAGAACCAACCCGTGTCATATTTGCGTGTGAGACGTACCCAGCCGATGAAGCGTGTCTCGCCAGGGGCGAGGTCAAACTCATTGAGTTTGCGCCAGGATTGACCCGTTTGACGCACAGTAATGCGCCCTTGTTGACGCAGGACAAAGTGCCAGCCTTGCCGACACAACCACTCTACAAGCGGGACGGTCTGAAAGCCTGTATCCCCCATCACCCACACCTCACTGCGGAGTGGTATCAAGTGCGCGACCTGACGGAACAACGCCAACTGCTGCTCAACGGTGATGTGGCCGCGACTGCCGCGATGCACACTCCACACCAAAGGCAACGTCCGGCGGCGATAACAGAGGCTAATGGTCAGCAGGCGAAAGTTCAGGCCAACTTTCGTGCAGTCAATCACCAAGCGCATGCGTTGACCGACAAAGCTCTGCACCAGTTGCTTGGCAAGCGGGTGATACCATTGCCGCACATCGACACGTGGGTTGTCCAGAAATCGCCGCAAGCGATTGACCAGACTCGGTTCTTTGCTGCGACTCGGCCAGTTTCGCACCACCAGCGACATCTGTACCGCTCGACCCATATACAGCCCCATCACCAGCAACGCCATGTTCCGTTGTCGCGTGATGCGTTCACTTGGCAACCATTGGCAAAGTTGCTCCAATACCCTATGATACAAGCGAAGGTTGGTTTGCATGAGTTTCTCCTTGATATACGTTTGCTCGTCACAAACATTGTATCAGGTACTCTGCTCCAACCTTCTTCTTTTGTTAATCTTCAAAGTGATATGTAGCTAGACTGAAAACTACAAAGAAGAGGATCGTTGGCAGCAGCAGCAGATAGAGTTCTCGATACTTCCAAGCACGGCTTACCACCTTTGCCAGCCGCCGCGGGGCCGGTTGCGCCGCCGAACCGACTTCTTGTCGCTCGATACGAGATGCGGTCGTCATCCGATGGTTTCCTGTCCAATCTACCTAGACCTTCGTTTTTATCCTTGAATCCATACCGGTAAATCCATACATGAGCGGGGGTCGTCAATCGCGCCGGTTGCCAGTGTGATTGTGTGCGTCGGCGACGCACCTCACACTTGAGCCGTGCTTTGTTTTTCAGTTGGGCAATTGGTGAGAAGTATAGATAATTATAGCCGCATCATGGCGTAGATTCCACTGACTTACGGCCAGATTCCGGCCAAATTGTGACCAACGAAGCATCCAAATGCAACTACTACCTCTGGAACAATTGATCGGCGTGCTGCGTAGCGCGCTTCACTATCTATATGACCCGGTTCATCTGCGGAGTAGTCCGCTTGTCGCCTTGCTGGGATTAAGCGAAGAAGCTGATCGCGCCGCTGCATTACAGACGCAACTCACGGCGGCGGTACGTACGTTGAAACCTGCCGACGACGAAGATCCCCAGTCGCGCGCTTGGCGCATCTATGATTTGCTCCACTTTCAATATGTCCGCCAGTTGAGCCGGGATGCGGTTGCCACCCAATTGGGGATTAGCCTGCGACAATTGCGCCGCGAGCAGCGCATCGCGCTGGAAGTCTTGGCCCAACAACTGCAACTCCCCCTTGACCAACCCGACCTTCTGCCAGTGGTGCATCCGGCTCAGAGGTTGGTCACCAACGCGCAACCCACCACTGCTGATCAGGCCCTCAACGAGGAATTGGGTTGGCTCAAAAAAGGGGTGGAAGAAGCGCCTGTCCCGCTCAGTGATGCGCTGCACATGGTACAACAACTAGTCCGGCCCCTTGCCGAACGGCGGGAGGTGGAGTTACAACTTGATGTGGCGGGAGAATTGGCCGAGCTACCTGTTAGGCCGCTAGTACTGCGTAGCATCCTCCTCACTATCCTCAGTGTTGCCATTCCGCGCGCCAGCCAAACGCCGATTACCCTGGCCGCGGCGTGGGCGCAAGGCAATCTGGCGATTAGCGTACTCGCGGCGGGTTGCGATGTCCCTCCGCTGACGGAAGCGGAAGTGGCGAGCTTGCAGACTGCCGAAAAGTTGGCAA
>CAZXUP010000343.1:0-2356 GCA_964643815.1 uncultured Vampirovibrionales bacterium | reverse complement strand
GTGAAAACACAAGCGTCAGTTCCGCATAGTTGCGAAAATGAACCAGATTGAGCGATTGCACACGCACCCGCCGCCCTCTTCCTTGGTTAAATCAAACAAAACCGATGAATGACTGAATGAATGATTAAAGAGTCGATTTACTTCACCTGAACCGGCATCACCAGGCACAGGTATTCATTCTCTTCCTTGCCTTTGAAAATAGTCGGCGAGAGCGGCCCATTGGTTTCCATCCGCACATCATCGGATTCAATGACTTTCAGCGCATCAATGACATATTTGTAGTTGAAGGCAATGTTCAGCGTATCGCCATCGTACAAGATTTCCATCGTGTCCTTGGAATCACCCACATCCGGCGTTTGCGCCGCCAGGCTGAGGTTGTTTTTGTCCAACACCATCTTGACGATGTTGGTCCGCTCGTTGGCCATCACCGCCGTGCGTTCCAGAGACTCAATCAGTTCTTTCTTTCGGGCATAGGCCACAATCTTGTTCTCCGCCGGAATCAACTGGTTGTACTTGGGGTACTGACCATCCAGCAAGCGGGACAGGACATAGTATTTCGGCGTCCGGAAGGAAATCTGCCCATCCAGAATCGCAATCTTGACCGGTTGCTCGGCCATCTCGGCGCCCGCCAGCTTCAAAAATTCCTGCAACGCTTTGGCCGGAATGATGGCTGCCACATCCAGACTGGCCGCCTGACCGTCTTTCACGGCTTCAATCCGGCGGGCCAAACGAGAGCCATCGGTTGCGGCCATCTCCAAGCCTTGACCATTGAGCTGGAAATACACCCCGCCCAATACGTTATTGGCATCATAGCTGGCCGCGGCAAATGCGGTTTGATTGATGGCGCGCACAAACGCTTTGCCATCCACCTGCAAAAAGTCCGCCTGATCAATCTGCTTGATTTGCGGGAACTCATCCGCAGGCAGGGTTCGCATATCAAAGAGACTGGTACCGCATTGAATACGCGCCGTTTGCACGGCTTCCTCGATTTCAAAGGTCACTTCCCGGCTGCTGGGCAACTTGCTGACAATTTCAGACAGCTTTTTGGCGGACAGCGTGGTGCGACCTTCATCCAGAATTCGGGCCGGAATGGTGGTTTCAATGGCGAAATCCAGGTCGGTAGCCGACAGCTTGAGCGTGTCGGAGCCTAGGCTTTCAATCAGAATGTTTGACAGAATGGGTTGGATGACCCGAGTGGCGGTGGCTTTTTGGACCGCCGCAACGGCCTGGTGAATATCTTCCCGTTGAACGGAAAATTTCATGGTTCGGGTTCTCCTTACTTTCCGATTTCTTTACTCATTTAATAATAGAGTACACAATCCCATGCCGTTCCAGCAAGCAAAAGCCTTGGTTTTTAACACGCACCTTCATACTTGAGATATTTATATATAAAAGAATAGTCATACTTAGAGACCGGCTAAACCTGTAGAAAACTGGCTAAAACGAGCACTATACTTGATAAATAGGCTGTAGAAAAAGTGTAGAGAAGATGTTGGAGACGTGGGCGCTTTTGAACGGATCCGGGTTTTGGACAGGCTTTTGAAAAGACGATTGGGATAGTTTCTGACACGTTTTGAACAGGGTGATTGGCGATTGTTTTGTTTTGGATGGGGTGAGGGGTTTAAAAAGCTTAACGATCCGCCGTTCTCTATCTAAGGGCGGGCAGCATTGGCAAGCCGAGTGATGACGACTCCGGCCATGAAGCGGATTAATGGCTGGAGACACCAAACCAGCCAGGTTTATCCCTTGGCTATCGGGATGCTAAACGGTTTGAAGGTTTGATTGACGGGTATAGTCCGGCTCGTTTTGGATTGTCTCACGGAGCTTCATGCAGGTCTCCAGCATCGGCTCCACCCAATCCAGCGGCAGCATGTTGCTGGCGTCGCTGAGGCCTTTTTCGGGTTCCGGGTGGGTTTCAAAAAACAGACCGTCGCATCCGGCGGCAATGGCGGCTTTGGCCAATATGGGGGCGTACTCCCGGTTGCCGCCCGTGGTTTCCCCTGCGCCGCCCGGTAGCTGCACGCTATGGGTGGCGTCAAAAATCAAGGGTAGGCCCAAAGAGTGCACAATCGGAATCGAGCGCATATCGACCACCAGGTTGTTATAGCCAAATGTGCTGCCGCGCTCGGTAATGTACACCTGTTCATTGCCCATACTTTTGACCTTGCTGGCGGCATGGCGGATATCCAAGGGGGCCAAAAACTGTCCTTTTTTGATGTGAATGACTCGCCCTGTTTTGGCGGCGGCGACAAGTAAATCTGTCTGTCTTGAAAGAAAAGCGGGAATTTGAATAACCTCTGCATATTGAGCAGTTTCTTCGACTTGAATGGTTTCGTGAACATCAGTTATAAGAGCG
>CAZXUP010000342.1:0-2442 GCA_964643815.1 uncultured Vampirovibrionales bacterium | reverse complement strand
TTGATGTCCCAGGCTTTACGAGCGTTTCATATACAGGTAGTCGCGGACATAATCCTTGGACAGTTCGGGCAGCTTGTTCCAGAAAATCGTAACCAGCTCCTGCTCGGGCAAGTCACGCATGATATCCAGCACCAGGGTTTTCACGTCCAGCGTGCGCAACAGCTCTTCCCCGTCCAGTAACGCTTCCAACTCTTCTTTTGTCATGGGTGAGACGGCGTCTTTCAACAAAACGATTGCTCTATTATAGCAAGCCGAAGAACTTGCTGCAGGCTTGACTTCTATTTTGCCTTTTGCGCGGAAAGAATCTCTTGCGGAGATCGGCGATCCAGGCTGAAGCCGAACAGCGCGTAATCGTATTGGATGGGATCTTCGGGGCAGAGCAGCCGGAAAACGCGGGTGATTTGTTCAGCCGTCTCCCACGAACCATCGGTTCGGCTGCTCAGCTTCAGTTGCGCGTTCATCTTTAAAATGTGCGTATCCAACGGAATCAGCAAGTCACAAGGCTGTAGCGATTGTTTCCATAGGCCAAAATCAACTCGCGATGCCGGGTCTAAATCTTCCCGCACCATCCAGCGCAAAAACATGTTCAAGCGTTTGCAGGCGCCGCCCTTGTCCGGGTGGGCCAGCAAAAACTTCAGGCCGTAACTGTTGAGTGGTTGATTGTCTGATAAGCGATCCAGAAAACCAGCCATGCCTTGTTTCAATGTCGGTTCTGGTAGAGATTGCAAGGCTTCGACAAACAAATTTTCCAGGCTGTCGTATTCGCGATACGCCCATTGCAGGCGTTGCCATAAGAAAACCAGATCGGGACCTTTGTTAAAACGATAGACAAAATGGGCAAACAATTTGGCATCGTGCTTCGCATCGAAATTTTCCAGAAAACCCACCGGATCGTGATCCGTGAGTCTGAAAATTGTATTGACGGTTTCGATAATCGAATCCCGTCGCCCGTAGCTGAATAACGAGGTGATGAAGGCCGTCAGCTCGCAGGCTTTCGGGTCATCGATAAAACGATGCGGAATCTGAATCGGATCGCTCAGAATATAATCCGGCGTTTTATATTGCCGCACCAACTCATTCAATACGGTTTGCAAACGTTGCAACCGTACCGGAAGCTTGGTTCTTGGTTCGAGAATAGTTTGCAAAACGATTTTTCTATTCTGTCAGTTGGTCAGGGTGTATTCTTATAATCCGAGTATAAAGGGTGGCAGCGGCGATGGGGTAAGAGGTTGTCCCGTAAGCAAAACGGCGGCTGCTTTCTCTTTCAAGCTCAAATTTCCGTTTGGATCTTGTATCTTTGCCGAGAGCTTGTCGGGTTCTAACCCAGGAGCAGGAAATGCATATATTGTGCCATCAGGATTTACTTGTGCCCACACACGTTCCGGTGGTAATTTCACGCTAAATATTTGACCGGTATCATTCGCATGACCCACCTTCTTACCAGACCCATGAAATGTGTTTCCTTCGGAATCAATCCACCCAAGGTGCATGAATCTGTCCCGAAGTCGCATTCCTTCACCTTCATAAACGCGGTCATAAACATGCTTATCTTTAGTAATCACAACATAGGAATTGGGTGATTCTATGGTTGCAAGTGCGTTTTCTGGGGCAAATACCTTGGCATCTTCAACGGCGAGAAGACGTTCTTTCTCTTTTTCTTCAAAAGCAGCTTTCCCTAAAAACCCGATACGCAAACTCGCCAAGCTGAGAAGGCCTAGTGTGACAATAGAAAGCAACCTGGGAAATCCGCCTTTTTTACGGTTATCGAGCGAGGGAGGACTATTTTGTTCTGCCCCAAATTTTGGAGTGAATGCTGGGTTTATTAAATTGGCTCGGCGAGCTTGATTGATAGATGGAGCCTGACTGGAGGTCTGTCCAAAACGTGTTGCAGTGATCATATTTATTAACCTTTTACTCTTACGTACTCAGAATTATGCCAACGCGGGTTCGCGGGTTTCCAGCATGTTTCGTCCACGTTGGGCGGCGTCATCAATGTCCAGCCAGGCCAGTACGGTTTTGCCAATATCGGCGAACGACTCGCGGATGCCCAGGTTTTTGCCTGGCAGGCGCTTGTTGTACATCAAAATCGGCACGTACTCGCGTGTATGATCCGATCCCGGTGCGGTTGGGTCGCAGCCGTGATCAGCCGAAATCATCAGCAAATCATCATCACCCATTGCGGCTAGTAGGCGGCTCAGTCCTTCATCAATTTGCTCCAACGCGCGGGCGTAGCCGTTCACGTCGCGGCGGTGGCCGTAGTTGCTGTCGGTTTCTACCAGGTTGACGAAAATAAATTGCTTATCGGCGTTTGAATAGGCGCTCAACGGCTTTTTATCGAGACTCAACTCATCAATATTTTGCGTGCCGTGGGTTAGTTTTTCCAGCACCTCCATGCCTTCCGGGTTGCTGCCGGTATGAATGGAATTCGTTAGCCCCGAGAAG
>CAZXUP010000341.1:0-2472 GCA_964643815.1 uncultured Vampirovibrionales bacterium | reverse complement strand
AGGCGAGAAGGCTTCGGTTTGGGCATTGTGGAAGCCCCGGCACATCCAAGACTTCTGCTACACCCCCACTGGCATAGGCCGCGCACGGCACACCCATCGCCAGGGCTTCCACAATGCCCAAACCGAAGCCTTCTCGCCTGGACGGATACACCAACAGGTCCGAAATGGCCAACAAGCCGTAGACTTCCGGCTGTGCTCCCAGAAAATGCACATTAGGGCAGGATTTGGCCTGTTTTTTAACCGTATCTGCCAAAGGACCGTCTCCGACCATCACAAAATGCAATGGACTCAGCTCCGCCTCTTGGCCGAGACGGCGGGCCAACGCGATAAAATCCAACGGGCCTTTGTTCTGATCCATTCGGCCCAAAAAGCTGACCAAACGGGCATTTTCAGGAAGTCCCAGGAAGCGCTTTAGCGCGGCGCTGTCCACCCGATTGGCCCGCGCTTGCAAGGCGTTGACAGGCACACCGTTATGCAACACCCCGGCTTTTGCATCATCCGCCAGATAGCCTTCGGCCCGCAGACGGCTTTTTTCGGCTTCACTCACCACCAGTAAAGCATCCATCCGACGGGTGGTTTCCTTAAACAGAAACCAAATTAACCTCTTACCCAGGCATTTTAACCAGCCTTTAGCCTCTTCCAGGCTATACAGGCTGCCGTAGCCGTGGGCCGTATACACCACCGGGTAGCCAAGAAGCCTTATCAGGAGGTTCTCCAGCAACCCGATATGCACATGAACGATGTCCGGACGCTCACGCCGAAGGGTGCCAAACAGCGCAGCCAGCGCGAAAATATCCAACATCCGCAGGGCCGACCGGCCAAAAAACGGACGGTTGGGCACCCCATGAACACGGATGCCCTTGGCTTTCAAGGTCTGAGCCAGTGGTGTGCCCTCGCAACAGACGACAACCGGGTCAAACGAGCCACGTTCTTTCAGGCAGGCAGCGGTTTGGAGCAGGTAGCGCTCAATACCGCCCATGGCGCCAAAATCCTGGTAAAAAAAGAGCACCTTGCGTGGAGAGGATGACACCGGCATAGGGTTCTCAATTCTGGGTCATTGGCCTAAATTGACCGTCTTCCGCTTAAAAAAAGAAACGATGCCAAAAATTGCCCCTCTCGTCCTAAGCAACTTTTTTTATGGACGGACTTTACAGCAGTGTCCATGATTCTCCGTTCATCAACCATCAACCAGGGATGCGCATCATGATGTTCCTGTACCCACGCAACCTCTCGTTATCAAGCCTCTGCAAGCACGTTCTCGTCAGCTTCGCCGTGTTCGCGGCCCTGTTTGCCGCGCCGGGCATCAGCCAGGCACAACCCCTCAACGGCCAGCTTCAGTACGCCGAAGGCACCTACCGCATTAATGTGGGTGATATCTTAAGCATCAGCGTCTATAACCAGGCCGATCTCTCCCACAACGCCATCCTGGTCCGCTCGGACGGCAACGCCTCGTTTAATGGCATCGGCGAAGTGCAGGTGGCCGGTAAAACCGTCCGGGAGGTCAGTTATCTGCTGGAAAGCCAACTGCGCGAGCTGGTGCGCGAGCCCATCATCACGCTCACCGTCAGCGACAGCAAGCCGCCCTCGGTCTATCTGGCGGGCGCCGTGATGAAGCCCGGCATGCTGCAAGCGGGTGCTTCCTCAAGCATATCATCCGGTGGTAGCGATGCAGCCTTTGGAAACGGCGACAACCGGGGAGGCGGCAACAACAGCGCCAGCAGCCTGCGGATGGATTTTCGCCTTTCCAACGTGTTGGCCAATGCCGGTGGCGTGAAGATGAACGCGGACCTGGCCAACATCATGATTACCCGGAACAGCCAACCATATAAGACCGTTAATCTGTGGAACATGCTGAAACAGGGCGATACGGATTCGGACGTGATGCTGCAAAACGGGGATTCGGTATATGTCCCGACCTTGCCGGAATTGGCCCTGGATGACGACACCTACCAACTGCTGCTGTCTTCGGCGGTCGGACCCAGAACCTTTCCGGTGCGGATCATCGGTGAAGTGAAAACTCCTGGCGTATATGAGCTGGCCGGAACCTCGCCATATCTCAATTCGGCCATCGCCAAAGGCGGCGGCTTTGCGGAAGGGGCCAACAAAAAAGTGGTGGCGGTCCGCCGTTTCAGCGCAAACGATAAATTCTCCACGCTCTTTATCGATCCCAACAAACACGATTTCACCCTGCGCCCCAATGACGTGATTTATGTTTCCGAAACCAAGGTCTACAAAACGGGCCGCTTTGCGGAAACGGTCGGCAAGGTGCTGGCACCGTTTACCAATACAGCCTTTAGCTTCGGCATGTTAGGAGCGTTCTGATGTTTGCCCCTCGTACCCTCTTCGATTTTCTGCACCGCAACCGGCAATTGATTGCAGGCGTCGGCCTGTTTGTCACGTTCTGGATGCTGGTCTATACCTTTGTGATCTACAAACCCAGCTTTGCAGCCAAGTCGGTTGTCATCATCAAGG
>CAZXUP010000340.1:0-2484 GCA_964643815.1 uncultured Vampirovibrionales bacterium | reverse complement strand
AGTAAGCCTAACAAAACCCTATCCAAAGCCAGCCTGCTGGCCTGGATTCCTGCCTGCGCGGGAATGACAGGAACAGTTTTGGAAAATCAGTACCCCCTAACGGAAGCCAGCTTGCTGGCTGACAATCAGGCGGGTTCCTTCTATAATCATAGGCAATCAAAGTGAGAGGCCGAGTTGCATATGCGTCGCTATTTGTCTGTTCTGGTTCTAGCCCTGTTTGTGTTTGTTATGGCCGGTTGTGCGCCCCCGCCAAAAACCGGATCAGCTGCCCAGTATGGAAAAAACCTTCCAAAAGACGGCGGGAAGCCAATTATTGCGGTGACAGAGCATGCCAAGGCCCCGTTTAAGACGGTGCTGGTGGATGGCGTGGAGATGATCCAGGCGCGTGGCGACGTGGGCAAGTTTGGTGGCACCTTCCGGGATACCCAGATTGGCGATGGACCGAAGTCTTTCAACTACTGGGCCGGTTTTGACGCGACAACGACGGCGATGGGCAGCATGATGCTGGCTGGACTGACGACAACGGACGCCTATACGGGCGAACCGGTTCCCTATCTCGCCAAAGAGGTTAAGATTTCCGATGATAAGCTGACCTATACCGTGACACTGCGCAAGGGATTGCAGTGGTCGGACGGGAAACCCATTACCTCCAAGGATGTCGTGTTCACATGGAACAAGATTATCAAGGCAGGCTTGGGCAACGCCAGTCTCCGTGATTCCATCAAGCTGGAAGGCAAGCTGCCCGAAGTAACGGTGGTGGATGAGCGGACGATTGTTTTCAAAACGCATAAGCCGTTTGCGCCGTTTATTCGCAACCTGGATATTCCCATTGCTCCCGAGCATATCTTGGCGCCGGTGGTGGCCAAGGGAAGCAACGCGTTTTCGTCTTTCTGGGGCGCCAGCGATGCGGCCAAGTATCCGGAAAAATTTGTCAGCAGCAACATGTGGCTGCTGGAAAGTTATGATTCGCGCCAGAAAGTGGTGTTCAAGCGCAATCCCAAATTCTTTATGGTGGACAGAAAGAATCAGCGTCTGCCGTATCTGGATCGCTACGTCATCAGTTTTGTCGGCGATATGAACAACCAGGAGCTCCAGTTTGAGCAAGGCAAGTCGGATTTTTACGGCGTGCCCGGCAATTTTGTCTCCAACATGCGCAAGCTGAAAAAACCGGCGTTTCAGTTATACAACCTTGGCCCTTCGTCCGGCACCACGTTTATTGCGCTTAATATGAACACCCGCAAAAACAAGCAGGGCCAACCTTATGTCGATCCGGTAAAGGCCTCCTGGTTCAACGATGTCAACTTCCGGCAAGCCGTGAATCATGCCATCAACCGGGAGGATATTGTCAGCAATATTCTGAAAGGCGTTGGTGCGCCACTGTTCACCGCCGAGAGCTTGTCCTCTGTCTATTTGAATGAAGATCTCGCCAAGGGCTTTGAGACGAATATCGAGCATTCAAAATCGCTGCTGAAAAAGAGCGGCTTTACGTGGGACGCAAAAGGAAACCTGCTGGATCAAAAAGGCCGTCCGGTGGAGTTTACCTTACTGACGAACGCCGGTAATACCGAACGCGAGGCGATTGGCGTCAACATTAAACAAGATCTGCAGGATTTAGGCATCAAGGTTAACTTCCGCCCCATCGATTTCAATGTGCTGGTCGGCAAGCTGACCGAAGGCACGTGGGAGTCGGTGGTGATTGGTTTCACCGGCAGCAAGATCGAACCGCATGGCGGCGTGAATGTCTGGACCAGTGACGGTTCGCAGCATTTGTTCAACCGGCGTGATATTGAACCTGACAAACCGGTCAACCTAAGTGATCGTTTGCCCTGGGAAAAGCAATTGGATGAGTATTTCAGCCAGGGCGCGCAGACGTTTGATCCGCGCGCGCGCAAGAAAATTTACGATGAGTACCAGGAAGTGGTATACGAGCAGGCGCCCTTGATCTACCTGTATTCGCCGCTCAGTATCGTGGCGGTCCGGGATCGGATCCGGAATTTTGATCCGACGCCGCTGGACACTTTCCACAACATGGAAGAAATCTGGATTGACGATTCCGTCGAAGGAAACGCGAATCCGGGTTAAAACGGCTTTTCAGGAAGAAAGATAAAACTAAAGTCCTCCGCCAGAGCTTATGGCGGAGGACCATTTTTTTTCGGCATTTGAGCAAGAAAAAACCAATAGAGGAGTGTTCAGGGGGAATCGTTTGTGGGTGACTACAAAGATTGGTTTGAGGAGTATCCCGTTTGGCTGGGCTTTAGACTACTGGGCTGATCCTGTGAATGGGGATGGGGAGGCGGTGTTGCCACCGCTCATGCTTTGAATCATGAGTTGCACCATGCTGAATGTGGACATCACCATCTGATCCACTGAGCTGTGAGGCAAAGCGCTGGCGGTGCTGGTGGGTGTAGCCGCCGTACTGACTGGGCTGTTCGCGCTGAAGCCTCCGGCGATTCCGGATCGTCCCGCGAGTGGGGCGCCGCCGTA
>CAZXUP010000339.1:0-2485 GCA_964643815.1 uncultured Vampirovibrionales bacterium | reverse complement strand
CCCCGTTTTGAAAACCGACCTGCTGGACGAAATCTTTCAAGTGCGTAGCGAGCAAGCCATTGACATGGCGCGCCGACTGGCCCGTGAAGAAGGATTGCTGGTGGGCATTTCATCCGGGGCGGCTGTTTTTGCCGCGCTGGAAATCGCCAAACGGCCTGAGAACAAAGACAAGTTGATTGCGGTGATCGTGCCTGATTTTGGCGAGCGCTACATCTCCTCGGCGCTGTTTGAAGCCTACCGCGAGGAGGCCCAGGCCATGGAAGCGGTACCCGTTTAAATGTGCTTTCGGGAAGACATCCAGGCCGTTCTGGATCGCGATCCGGCAGCCCGGCACACACTGGAAGTACTGCTTTGCTATCCGGGGCTGCACGCCGTCTGGATGCACCGGTTGAATCATAGCCTGTGGACGTTGGGGTTAAAACTTCCCGCCCGCCTGCTCGCCCATTGGACCCGTCTGCTGACCGGCGTGGAAATTCACCCCGCCGCACACATTGGACGACGCTTGTTCATCGATCACGGGATGGGGGTTGTGGTTGGCGAAACGGCGGTGATTAGCAACGATGTCACCCTGTATCAGCAAGTGACGCTGGGTGGCACCGGCAAGCGCCGTGAGAAACGACACCCAACCCTTGAGGATGGCGTAGTAATCGGCGCAGGCGCCGCCGTCCTGGGCGATGTCACCATCGGCAAGAACTCGCAAGTGGGCGCGGGTTCGGTGGTGACCAAGGATGTTCCGCCGGACAGCACGATTGTCGGCGTGCCGGGCCGTGTGGTTGTTCAGGATGGCAAACGCCTCGAAAGCAGCCAGCAAGCTGGCTTCAGATAGAGCAGCTAGAATCCTACTCTATCTGAAGCCAGCTTGCTGGCCGCTTTCGCGGGAATGACAAAATATCAGCTTACTGAATACCCGGTAGATCCAGTTGCACCGGTCCTTTTTTCTCGGCAGCTGTTTTGCTAAACCAATTCGGAATCTGCTTGCCGAGATTTTTGGTCGCATTCATAAAACCGTCTTTTTTAATCGTGCTGAAGAAATTGCGAATGGCCTTGCTGGCTCCCAAGCGCCAAGCGCCCACTGCAACGCCAATAGCGATGAGAGGCTTCAACAAACCATTGTTTTGTTCGCTCACCGCCTGTCCTTCGGCAGAAGTTGCAGATCCAAACTGAACCTGATCACCCTTGGAGCCCTGATTCAGTAAGCCTTTGATATATGCATCAGCGCCATCTTGCACGCTCGGTGATTTCGACGTTTTCTGGCCACCATGGCCAAACTGTACACTGGTCATATATATACCCCCTATCCCGTGAAGACCCAGCCTGTGTCTCCACCACTGTTCGTATCAGCATAAAAACAAGCTGCCCGATTTTTGTGCGGTCTCTGCTTGTTTCAGTCTTTCGGAAAGATTTTGACCGGCCTCAAAACATCCCGGCTAATTTGCACGACTCCGACGGGACAATCTTCAAACGTCGCCAATACAAAAGACTCCGGCTTTAGATCCACCGCCACAGCACTCTTCTGAATGGACTCCAGGCCCACTTTTATCCCATTGGCCAGTTTTTTAGCCTGCTGCTCAGAATCCAGGCTCACAACCGGAATCGCCAGATAGGGCGAAGGGTCCAGCAGAGCCTGAGCCGGGTTTTCAGCGTGCTGCAACGCTTCCAGAGGCACGCTGTCTTTCAGGTTGAAGCGGCCATGCTGTGTGCGAACCAAGCCCGACATATACGCCCCGCAGCCCAGCGCCTCACCGATGTCCCGCGCCAGAGAGCGGATATAGGTACCCGAGCTACAAGCCACATCCAGCGTCAACACGGGGTGCGCCGGGTTTTCAAAGTCAGCGGAAAGCAACGCCAGCGTGTGAATGGTGACTTCACGACTCGGCAGTTCCGCCGTCTGGCCTTTTCGGGCTAACTCATACAGCTTTTTGCCCGCCACATGCACCGCCGAATACAACGGCACCTGCTGCATAATCGTACCGGTAAACGTCGTTAAAACCTCTCGCAAACGAACCTCGGAGAGACTCAACCCGGTGCAATCCACCTCCGAAAGCACCTCCCCCTCACTATCCAGCGTGGTGGTCGTTCGGCCCAACGTCACTTGCGCCGTATAGCGTTTCTCCGTCGGAAAGTATTCAATCAGCCGCGTCGCCTGCCCCAGGCAGACGGGCAGCACCCCTTCGGCCAGCGGATCGAGCGTGCCCAGGTGGCCGATGCGTTTGAGTCCGTAGACACGCCGAAGTCGGGCGATAACATCGTGACTGGTAATACCCTTGGGCTTATAAATATTGAGCGCGGCGAACATCTTCGTATCTTAAGCGGGTCTTATTCTTGACAGCGAGGGAGGGGCAGAGAATAATTCTAATACCAATACACCGCTTTGCCAGAGGGATATCCCGCTGGAGTATAAAGAAAGCAGCGAATTCATTCAGAAACACACACGATGCGGGTGTAGCTCAGTTGGTAGAGCGCCGGCTTCCCAAGCCTGAGGTCG
>CAZXUP010000338.1:0-2490 GCA_964643815.1 uncultured Vampirovibrionales bacterium | reverse complement strand
AGCCATCCCTACCGGGGGGTCAGCTTTTATAAAACATTTCTTTGGAATACTATGTTCGTAATCATTTACCCCCCTCCCCAAAATAGGACTTCTCACTGACATGTTTTCCACTCTGCATTCTTCACGCGGCCTTGCCGCCAGTCTTACTCTTGCGGCCTGCCTCTTCAACCTGACAGGCGCAGCCGTTCTGGCCGAACCATCTGCCTTGGAAACCGTTTCGCTGACCCCAGAAGAACGGATCATCGCACATCACGCAGGAGAAGACGGCGCGGCCGGTGCAACCATTCTGGGCGGCACCACTACGCTCAACACCACCGTCTCCGGGCAGGTTTCCAAACAAAGCCACTCCGACAGTCTTTGGGGGCACATGCTGCTGGATATGGCCTATCACCGCGACCCCGAACTGCAAGCCATCGCCAAACGAGTCGGCATCGTCAACGGCATCACCAATCTGTCCATCATGGGCATTGCAGGGCTTGGCTTGGCACAAAGCATTTACTCCTTTAACATG
Source organism: uncultured Vampirovibrionales bacterium (assembly GCA_964643815.1). Classification (GTDB taxonomy): domain Bacteria; phylum Cyanobacteriota; class Vampirovibrionia; order Vampirovibrionales; family Vampirovibrionaceae; genus CAZXUP01. The sequence continues at coordinate 1,979 of CAZXUP010000338.1, read as the reverse complement.
GAGCATCCCCATACAGCCCACGTGGAGGACGATCATGTCCATCTGCCGCACGAAAACAAAACACCGCTCACGCTAGGCCTCATAAGTGGCGCCACCACCGTCGGTACGTTAGCATTCCGTAGCGCGTTCAGCAAGATGCTAACCCGCAAGTACACCACCCGGCAAGCCCGTGTTAAGGCCGATGTGGAAAGCGTTCTGAACCGTCTGGAAGATGGAGTTGCAACGCAGGATGTGCAGCACGAGTTGACCCGCTTAGTGGGCGAACGCGCCGCAGGCGAATTTTTGATGCTGTGGCGCGCCGTTCACCCAACCATCACTACGGCAACAGCCAATTAGTCCAATTGATATAAAGACTTTGTCATTCCGGCTGCAGCAACGCGGAGAGCCGGAATCCATTCGGAATCATAGGCGGTCTCTACCCACCCTATCTAATGGCAACTTGTTGCCTGGATTCCCGCGCAGGCGGGAATGCCAAACTTGCTGATTCCTGCCTAAATAGAAAAAAGAGCCTCTAAACCGAGCGCTTGAACTCCAGGCTTTCTTTGCGTAGGCGGATGCTTTGCGGCGTCACTTCCATCAGCTCATCCAGCTCGATGTAATCGAGGCCAAACTCCAGCGTGACTTCAATCGGCGTCTGCAGCACTTCCAGCACATCGGCGCTGGCGCTGCGCATGTTGGTCAGTTTTTTGGTCTTGCACACGTTCAGCACCAAATCGTTGCCGCGGGTGTGTTCGCCTACAATCATGCCCTTATAAACAATGGTGCGTGGCTTGATGAAAAACACGCCGCGATCTTCGAGGGCTTTCATGGCGTAAGCCGTGGACTCACCCGGCTCGCTGGCCACCAATACGCCACTGCGATTTTTGCCGATATCTCCGGCCCAGGGGCGAAACTCGTTGAAGGCATGGGTCATCATGCCCTGGCCCTTGGTGACGCGAATAAATTCGCTGCGGAAACCCAACAGGCCACGCGATGGAATGCTGAACTCGATCAGCGTGCGAGCGTTGACGCTTTCCATATGGCGCAGTTCGCCCTTGCGTTGGCACAAGCGCTCGATGCAACCACCGGTCATCTCGTCCGGCACATCCAGAATCAGCTCTTCAAACGGCTCGTTCAACTGGCCGTCGATTTGTTTGGTGAGTACTTCAGGCTTGCAGACCTGAAACTCGTAGCCTTCGCGGCGCATGGTTTCAATCAGAATACTCAGGTGCAGTTCGCCCCGGCCACTGACCACAAAGCTATCAGGCGTATCGCCTTCGTCCACACGCAAACTCACGTTGCTTTTCACTTCACGCCACAAACGGTCTTTAATTTGCCGCGAGGTGACAAACTTGCCTTCTTTACCGGCCAACGGACTGTTGTTGACCGAGAAGGTCATTTTCAACGTCGGCTCTTCGATACTGATGAGCGGCAGCGCTTCGGGATTGGCCGTATCAGTCAGCGTCTCGCCAATCTGCACTTCGGGAATACCCGCCACAGCGACGATATCACCCGCTTCCGCCTGTTCGACTTCAATGCGTTTCAAGCCCTGGAAACCAAACAGCTTGGTCACCCGGTGCTGGCTCAGCTTGCCATCGCGCTGAAACAAGCCCACCATCTGGCCGGTTTTGATGATGCCGCGCGTGATGCGGCCAATGACGATGCGGCCCAGGTAATCATTGTAATCCAGCGTAGAGACCTGCAATTGCAGCGACGCATTTTTTTCGCCCGGCGGCGGCTGGATACGCGTGACGATCGTTTCGAGCAGCGGTTTTAAATCATGTTTGCCGGGTTCCAGCGGTTCATCTATTGTCAGGGCCGAAACGCCAGACAGGCCGCTGGCATAGACCACGGGGAAATCCAGTTGGCTTTCGTCCGCACCCAGTTCGATAAACAGATCGACGACTTTATCAATCGCCCGCGACGGATCGGAGGCGGGACGGTCGACTTTGTTGATGACCAGTACAACGGTCAGGCCCAGTTCCAACGCCTTGCGCAAC
>CAZXUP010000337.1:0-2497 GCA_964643815.1 uncultured Vampirovibrionales bacterium | reverse complement strand
CCTGCTCCTGCTCCAGCAAAATGCGCTCCAGGATATTGCGAAGGCTGAGGATGGTATCCTCAATAAACTCCTCGTGGGCCATTTCCTCGATGTCATCCGCGGTAAAGTCCGCGTAATCCATCATCCGCCGGTTGCTGGAGCGCTCCACCTTTTCTTTCAGGCTGCGGCGCTTTTCCATTTCCTCGTATTTCTGCAGTTCGCGAATCAAATCAGTCAGCGTGACCGTACGAATACGCGGCTGCTTGGTGCTGGTGCGGCGCTTGATGACTTCTTCCAGCGAGCGGAACTGGAATTTGGGCTGAATGGCCCGGCCATCGTCCATAAAATCGGGTTCCAGCAGCTCATCCAGAAACTCGTCCTGCGGCGGGTTCAAATAGTTGATGCCCGCCAGTTGATCCGACTTCATTCGCAGCAGAATCGCTAGGTACAACAGTGTTTTGCCGGTAATTTTCAGGTCAGACTCTTTGAGTTCGGCCACGGCTTTGAGGTATTGGTCCGCGACTTTGACGATATCAATGTTCCAGGGATCGATCTCCCCGTCTTTCGCCATCTGGACGAGCAGTTCGATACCATCAAGCGGCTCTTGGCCCTGACCGTCATGATTAGGAAGCGGCTGCAATGTGATCCACCTCGGTCATGGTTTCCACTAAATCGCTGTCTGCATCGCGATGCTTGATGCCGGTTACCTTGGTAATGCCATTCTGACGCTGTGTGACGCCAATGGTGCGTTCGGAAGCCTCGATCATGGGCTTGCGGAGAGACACCACCACAAACTGTGCGTGCCTGGCCTCGCGCTTGACCATGTTGGCGAGCTTCTCGGCGTTGATACCATCGAGGTTCTGGTCCACCTCATCCAGTGCATAGAACGGTGCGGGCATGTACCGCTGCAGTGCAAAGACGAACCCAAGCGAGGTGAGCGACTTTTCGCCACCGCTCAGGGCTTCAATCCGCAACATTTTTTTGCCGCGCGGCTGGGCATGAATTGTCAGCCCGCCCTCAAACGGCGAATCGGGGTTGGTCAGCATCAGTTGGCCGATACCATCGGACAGTTCGGCAAAAATAGTCCGGAAGTTGTTATCCACACTCTCATACGCCTTCATGAACGAGGCCAGCTTGAGTTCGTGATAGCCGGAGATTTTAACCAGAATCGTCTCCCGCTCGGAACTCAGCGTGTCGATTTTCTCTTTCAGCTCGTTGCGGCGCTCGGCGGTGCGGTCGTATTCGTCGATGGCCAGCATGTTGACGGGCTCCATCGATTCCATCCGCTTGGTCAGGCGGGTGATGTTCTGGTTGACTTCCTCTTCGGAAGGCAGCTTGTCTTCCTCAATCGTGGCCGGATCGATACCGGCTTCATCCAGGTCAATCTCAAGCCGCTGCAATTGAGGTTCCAGTTCGCGCTTGCGGATGGCGAAGGCGCTAAGCTGTTCTTCCAGTTGCACAACATTGCGCTCCTGGATGTTCTTTTGTTTCTCCTGCTCAATCAACTGAGCCTGAACCTGATCCCGCTCTTCCTGCAACTTCTTCAGCTCGGCATCCAGCTCTTGCGTCTGGGCTTCCAGTTCCGTCACCTGACGTTGGGTCAGGTCAATTTCTTCCAGGGCCGCCACGCGTTCCTTGGCGATGTCCTGGCTGTTCTGCTCGGCCTGTTCGATGCGTGTTTTGCAGTCCTGAACGCCAACCTGCTGGTAGTTTTTTTCCATTTCCTTGCTTTTGATATCGGTCTGCACGTTGCGCATCTGGGAGTCGTAATAATCCATCTGAAATTTGACGACCTTCATCTGCTCGCGCAAGGCGTCAATCTGATCGCTGGGCAACTGGCTTTCAATCGCTTCCAGTTCCTGTTGAAGCTCGTTGACGGCGGACTGGCGCGAAATAATGGCGCCTTCGGTCTGTTTTAGGTCTTTCTCAAGGGTTTGCACCTGTGCGGTCAAATCGCTTGTATCGACCGCATCGGCCTGCGACTTGCGGAGTTCATCCAACTGGCGCGTGATGGCTTCCAGCTCGGCGCTGACGCGTGAATAGCGCTGCAGGCACTGGGCGTATTCCGCCTTGGTGCTTTCCATCTTCACTTCAAGGTTGGTCAGCTTTTTCTGGGCGGCTTCTTTGTCTTCTTCGGCTTTTTCCAGACGCTTCACCAGTGTTTGCAATTCCTGCTCGATCTGCCCGGCGCCAAAAAATCCGCCCTTACCCCGGTTGGGATTGGAACCGCCCGTCATCGCGCCCGATTTTTCCATCAAGCTGCCGTCCAGCGTCACCATGCGGTATTTGCGCAGCAAGCGGCGGGCCGCATGCATGTCTTCCACAATTAAGGTGTCGCCGAGCGCATAGGCAAAAACGTCGCTGTACTTGGAATCATGCGCAATCAGGTTGAAGGCGTAATCGACCACGCCAGCTTCATTAGGCAGCGGCGGCAAACCACGGCTGCCCTGAATTTTATTCAGAGGCAAGAAGGTTGCCCGACCGGCCCGGCTTTGCTGAAGCGTTTGAATCCCGTCGC
>CAZXUP010000336.1:0-2512 GCA_964643815.1 uncultured Vampirovibrionales bacterium | reverse complement strand
CCGAGAAACCCCGCGGTTATCGCCGATAACGTGGGCGACAACGTGGGCGATTGCGCCGGTATGGCTGCCGACTTGTTTGAAACCTACGCGGTTACAACCATCGCCTCTATGTTTTTGGGCAACCTGCTGTTTAACCACGATCCCCAGGCCATTATGTATCCGTTGATTCTGGGCGGCCTGTCCATCATCGCCTCCATCATCGGTACTTTCTTTGTGAAAGTCGGCAGCGACAACAACCCGATGAAAGCCTTGTACAAAGGCTTGTACGCCGCCATTTCCCTGGTCGCCGTGATGATTGTGTGGGTGACGATGCAGTACTTCCCGGCAGGTTTTACCTTCGGAGAGGCCCACATCGATCAGGTCGGCCTCATTGGTTCTGCCCTCACCGGTATTCTGGTCACACTCGCGATGGTGTGGATTACCGACTACTACACCTCCACCGCGTTCAACCCGGTTCGTAAAGTGGCCGCCGCTTCCGAGTCCGGCCATGCCACCAACATCATTGCCGGTATCGCGGTTGGCATGAAAGCCACCGCAGCTCCGGTTGTGGTCATCTCCATCGGTATCCTGGCCGCCTTCTTCCTGGGCGGACTGTACGGCATTTCCATTGCAGCCGCTGCAATGCTGTCGATGGCGGGTATCGTCGTGGCCCTGGACGCCTTCGGCCCGATTACGGATAACGCAGGCGGTATCGCCGAAATGGCCGAAATGGGCGACAAGGTTCGCGCCGTTACCGATCCGCTGGATGCCGTCGGCAACACCACCAAGGCCATTACCAAAGGATACGCCATCGGTTCTGCCGGTTTGGCCGCCATCGTGTTGTTCTCGTCTTACATCCAAGACCTGAACGCCGCTGCCATCGAAAAGGGTACTGCCATCCTGGCCGACATGACGCAGTTGAACGCCCTGTTCTCATTGGGTGATCCCTATATCATCGTTGGCCTTTTCATTGGTGGTCTCATTCCTTACATCTTCGGCGCCATGGCCATGGAAGCTGTTGGTACGGCAGCCGGTGAGGTTGTACAGGAAGTCCGCCGCCAGTTCAAGGAGAACAAAGGCATCATGGATGGCACGTCCAAGCCGGACTATGCTTCCTGCGTCGATATCGTAACCCGCAGCGCGCTGAAACAGATGATGATTCCTGCGTTGCTGCCCGTTGCCATCCCCGTGTTGATGTGGGCGATTGGCAGCTTCCTCATCCCGCAAGAGGTCAACAACTTTGCGGCCATTAAAATGATTGGCGGCGTGCTGGTTGGCAGTATCGTCACCGGTTTGTTCGTGGCCATTTCGATGACTTCGGGCGGCGGTGCGTGGGATAATGCCAAGAAGCACATTGAAGACGGCCACTTCGGCGGCAAAGGCTCTCTGGCCCACGCTGCCGCAGTGACGGGCGATACGGTCGGCGACCCCTACAAAGATACCGCCGGTCCCGCGATTAACCCGGTCATCAAAATCCTGAACATCGTTGCGCTCTTGCTGGTGCCTCTGCTGGTATAATCGCAACCACGTCATCGGATAAATTCAAAAGGCCTCCCCTTCCAGTTTAAGCGGGAGGCCTTTTTGTATGCTTCAGCTTGCCATATTGCATCCATCTTGAATTTAACGTCAACAAATCATTCATTTATGGATGAGGCCTACTTGCATTTTAAGGACAGGTGCAATAATATATCTTTGTAATATACATTCACTCGCGCAGCAAGAACATTCACTGGGAGGTTGGAATCCATGGCCCGTGTCCTAATTTCAATGAAAGAAGAGTTTCTGAAGCGTATTGACGAGGTGGCCGAGAGAGAGCAACGCTCCCGGAGCGAACTGATCCGTGAGGCGTTGCGCACCTACATTCGACGCAGCATCAACAACGCCTCACCCGGCGACATCTCCCAACAAGAATCGTAACACCCGACGCAGTCGGGATTGTATGGAATTAGTTCCTCCGGTTGGCATTGATATGCCATTCTGTGGCTTGGCGCGTATAATAAAGGAGGGTAGGGAGCAGGTTTTTCACCACCTGCCTGATGTTTTTGGATATGGGAACCGCAGTGCGGCATGTTGAACGAACTCCTTCAAGCAATGGAAAAAGGGCCGCGAATGCAAATCACGGTCTGGGACCCGAGTGATGACTCTGTGGAATTTAACTTTGACACCCACATCCTGGAAATCAGCAACCTCCTGGTGATGATCGAACCTCCTGCCGAAAACACCTCCGCCATTATCCCGCGGCTGCAGAATGGCTACGTCGTCGGTGCCGTGCTGGAAGCCTACCCCAACCCCTATGTCTTCTATCCCGTCATTCATGCCCAACCCAGCGGTGCTAAAAAGGGTTATTGGCTTCGCATCCCCAACGACGCCAAAATCGAGGTGGTCCAGCGTCGTCGGCATGTGCGGATACAGATGGACCTCCCCATTCAGGTAGAGCACCAGCCTTTGAGCGAATGGCGATGCATGGAGGCTCGAACCGAGGACGTCAGCGGCGGCGGCATGCGTTTCACGGGGCCTCTGCAGTTTGCCAAAG
>CAZXUP010000335.1:0-2516 GCA_964643815.1 uncultured Vampirovibrionales bacterium | reverse complement strand
TACTGGGGATGCTTCTTGGGGAAGGCCCGTATTCCTCCTCGCTCATCAGCCCCTTGGCCTCTGTCAGGAAGCGGGCGAAAGAAGCAACGGCCTTGTGCATGTTCTGGCGCAACGGCACCTTGATCTTGGGAACGGGAGCCAGCCACGTTATCCCGGCTAATGAGCGGGAATTTCTGGAAGTAGTGATTCATGTACCGGAGCTGGTCTTTCTTGTAATTCTCAGACCAGGGAGCCACGTCATCCCCGCTGGAATACCAGGCCAGCCACTCATCTATCAGACGGGCGTGACCGTGTTGCTGATAATAGCTGGGATTTTTGGACGCACGCATTCGACCGCTCCGTATCTTTTTCCCTGGAGAAGTGGCGCTTTGAATCAGTTGTTTCTCTGATCGGTCTGTACACGCAACAACCCCATCCATGTCATACGGCAAGCGCCCCTCCGGCGTTCCCAAAATCCGGTCAATCACCTGGTCGGCAATATCTTCCAGCTCCAAATCCGAACGCTGGACCTCCGGCGCTTTCAGCCGCTCCTTTTGCTTCAACCAATCCAGGTTCACTTGAAAAAACTCATCCCGCCGAGCAATAATCTTTTCGACATTATAGACCCGCGTCAGGTAGCTCATGGCCGTATTCGGCTCGATATCCTCCGGGAACAAACCCAGTCGGACGGCCTTTTCCTTCAGCGGGTCAAAGACATCCCGCCGCAAACGCTTGGCCACCGACGCCACTTCCGGGATGTCATGGGCGTCACCGTTCCGCATGGCGCGACCAACCTCGGCCTTGAATCGCTCAAACGTCAGCTTTTCATTGGGCGTAGCGCCCACCATATCGCCCAGGTCGAGACGGGCCTTGTCGCCCATTTTGGCCGCCCGGCCCAGACGGTACTCGATGAATTTATCGTCCAGGTGCTTGAGCGCAAACGCCAGCGGAGCCTTGAACTCCCGCATCCGCGCTTCCACCGGCAAGTCCGTCGCCACGCCCAGGGCGTTCTTTTCATATTTTAATGGCGTTTCCGCCAGGCGTTGAATCGTCCGGCGGGTTTCCAGCGACGGCGACAACATCGTGCGAATCAACGGGTCTTGCCGGTTCACCAGGGGCAGCCTGGAGATGATGCCTTCATCCTGCACACGGTTTGAGGGGGGCGGTTCTACAGGCTTTCGGTTTCCGCCGGATTGCCGTGGAGGGAGTCCACCGGAGTCGTCGCCATCCCCGGCTGGAGGCGGGATGCCATCTCCTGCTGATGCTCGCTCAGCATCTGGAGCCGACGCTCGCTGTTGTCCTTGATGACGCCCCTCTCTATCAACCTTTTTTGAACTCGGGATCTAATGGCATTTGCTAACTCCTGAATTTCCTGCCAATACTCATCTGGCATTATATCAAAAGCATCATCAAAAACACCGTTGAGCGCCTCATCCAATTCATCCTGGGTTCTGGAGCCAGCCAGCTTGTCCAGGGCTTCATTCGCGATTTATTTTTACCGCATTCTTTTATTACATGGAAAGCATCTTCCAGCAAACCAGTGTCAGCAACCCAATACTACCGCAGTCCTCAAGTTCCTGTCCATTTTTAAGCGATTAACCAACACACGCCTGCAAATGGGCTGTCTGACCATACTGCTGCTGGAGCTGAGATAACCGTTGTTCTAGGCGTTGCATTTTTTGCGCCATATTGGGCAAGGGCCAAAACTGAACCAGAATTTCGACAAATTCCATTTCATTCTGAATGCCGCGCATCTGTTTTTTCAGCTTCAGCAAGTGCAACTGGCGCTGTTTTTGCAAATTATGCCCATGAAAGAGAGACATGATGAGGTTTCTCCTTAAATCAATCATAACAAGATGAGAAAGACTCAGTGGTTCCCGAGAATTTTTATATATAATATATAAAAAAACGAAATCCAAAGAATTGCCAACAGGGCCTTTACGAGCCCAAAATCAGTTACAAACAGTTACATTTACAAAATAGGCGCAATGACCTGAGGCTGTCCACCCCACTGAATCCGCCGGAGTCAGGAAACAGCACTTCCGCTTGGCAATCAGCGGATTCCGCACTACAATCCTTCCAGCCTGATACCAATCGGCTCGTTCAAAATGAAATCGAGGTCGGCTATCCATAGGTTTGGTGCGGAAAATTGTCAATGCAAGCGCTTTCATACCCCGTTCTTGCTCTACAAAAGCCCTGCTTTTACTGCTTTTTTATTTGACGAACGTCTACCCAACAGCGGTTGCACAGGCGCTTCATCTGAATGCAAGGCAGAAACCCGCCGTGGTGCAAAGCCATTACCTGGACTTCTTGAACCGTGCCTTGAATCAACCCTGGCTTTTTCAACCGGTCACACCAAGCTCCCCAGCTGGTCAAGGTTCAACGGTTGACTGGGACGAACTGATTACACTGCAGCATACGCCGGATCCAGTCCCTATAATACCCTGGAATCCGGCAACTCCAGACCGATCCATCATCCGTATTTATCCAAAATAGTCCGTTCTTTTTGTTATTTTTCAGGCGAGGCTCCTCCCTGA
>CAZXUP010000334.1:1298-2569 GCA_964643815.1 uncultured Vampirovibrionales bacterium | reverse complement strand
GAGCCGACCGTCGGCAACATGCCCGGGCATCCCCAAATTTGCGAACGCTGCCACACGGCGTTGCAGTAAATCTTTCAGTAGAGCGTATAGACTGTATTTTGTCATTCCCGCGCAGGCGGGAATCCAGGAAAATTTGCAAAGAAGCCGATAGATCAAAACTTTTTGATTGAAAACCTCAGGTCAAAAAGCTGGCCTGGATTCCCGCCTTCGCGGGAATGACAAAAGCGTTCAACCCAAGTGAAGTTTGGTAGTCGCTCAAATTGACTAAAGCCGACTTGTCGGCCTTGCTGCTTAATAGCCCAGGTAGTAGCCGAGGACGAAAGAAACGGCGTAGAACACTCCGGCGGTCCAGGCGGTAATCTTGTTCAACGCGGCTTCCGCGCCTTTCTGGCTGGCAAAAATCTGTGCGGTGCTGCCGATGGCCCCGATGCCGTCGCCTTTGGGCGAATGAATCAGCACCAGGAAAATCAAAACCAGAGCTGAAAGTACCTGGATGATTTGCAAAATAATGCGGACGGCGGGGATGATACTTTCCATAACAGGCACACCTTTCGTAAAGCTTGGGTTGGGGTAGGCAAAAAGCTGAAATCGTTCAGAAGTGCAATCGAATCAACAAGCCTTTTTGCCGTAGGGGCAAAGCCCCTTACCTGATGACACGAACGTGTCCTATTGAAGCATAAGACTTGGCGCAAGGAAAGGGTTTCTGTACAATAACAGCAAAAGCAGGAGTGTTTGTATATGTTTGGATGTCCGTTTGGTTTTTTTGCGTTGAACCGCCGCCAGGGTTTGAGTGTGTTGCTAATGGGGCTGTTGTTGCTGGGTGTTGGCGTGCTGCCGCTGTCTGCCGCCCATGCCGAAAAATACCAAAGTCGTCTGAACAGCCTGCTGCTGAAAAAATCTGATTTGTATATGCCAACCCGTCTGGTATTGGGCGAAGAGGCCCGTTTTGTGGTGAAAGCCCAGCCAGGCAGCCAGGTGAGGGTGTTCCTGTCGCCCCAGGGCGAAGGCTATATGCTGCCCAACGGCACGCCGCTGCGCGTCGGTGAAGAGGTTCAGGAACTCGGTGGCACTGTTCCCGAAAACGGTGTTTTGGAACTGGGCCTGACCATGCCGCAAGACCCCGAACTGGATGGCAAGGTGTTGTATATTGATGCGGTTTCGGGTGTGTCGGATGAGCAAATGGCGCCGTTGGGCTTGATTGACGCCAACGGCCACCGCACGGGAACCAATGTGCTGGTGATTGCCAAGCCTGCCGACCGGGGAGGTCCGGC
>CAZXUP010000334.1:0-1288 GCA_964643815.1 uncultured Vampirovibrionales bacterium | reverse complement strand
CAGAGCGCCGCCACAGCGCCTCCGTCCGCCCAATCGCCGAAGGGACGATAGGAAACTTTATGCGCTTTGGCATGGCCGTCTGCCCAACCGATCACAGCCACTTCCCCAGCATGCCGGGCATGGACCCCCGGTTGCTGAACCGCCTGACCACACTGGGTACGATTTACAGCAAAAAGGATGATCCGCGCAGGGATTTGATTGATAACGGTGATATTGATCAGGAACGGGAGATGGATCGCAATCCGTTCATCAATCGGGGTCTGCAGCAAGGCCCGCGCTAAAAAGCCCTCTGGCTATTAAGCCTGTGCCTGCCGGAAGCTATTGCTGGCGGTAGGGTTGAAGCCTAGCGGGATGGAAACCTGCTGAACCTGGTAGTTTCCACTCGGAAAGTTCTGCACGCTTGGGCCGGATGCCGGATCTTGCGCCTGAGGCGATGGCTGGCTGACATTGAAGCCTGAGGCTGCCGCAGGAGACGCCTGGCCTGGATAGATCGGGTAGTAGGTGGGTACCCACTGCCATTCTGTGTTTTGTGCCTGATTGTGAACTGGAGTTTGGGTGGCTGGTGTATGGATGGCTTGCTGGCTGGCAGATGGTGCTTGTGTTTGGCTAAGCTCGGCCGGGGGCTGTTCTGCGGGCATCGGGCCTTGCTGATAGGACAGCAACGTATATTTGTTGGCATCGGCCGGATCCGGAACCATATAACTGCCCTGGTTCTGGTTGATTTGTTGATTGATCCGGCGGGACAATTGCAGCGGCAAGCCTGCATGGTGAATGCGCGGAATCAATTCACGGGCGCTGCGCACCACCAAAGTGGGCACGTCATCATCGCTGTCGGCCACCACAAATTTCAGCTCGCCGTCTTTTTTGTCCACAAAGGCGCTGGTGATGGTGATTTCATGCCCGCCGGCGATAGCGCCGCTTGGGTCCGTATCGGTGATGCCAATCACGACAAATTCGCCCATCTTCAGGGCGTCGGTCAAATCGGCGGCAGTTTGCTCGAAGCTGCGGGTGTAGCCGTACAGGTACGAATTGCCTTGTTCCTCGGGCGATGGGTTGGCTTTGCCTGCTACGGTCTGATACGTCACTGACTGAACGCCGCCGTTGTCCTTGATGATGGTTTCCATCAGGGTCTTTTCGGGTTCGGTCAGGCCCTTGCTGCCTTCGCCCGGCACTTCCGAATCGCGCATATCGGTTGCCGGGTCGTAAGAACGGGTGGCAAGATACGTGAGTGCCGACTGGTAGGCGGCCTGGGTGGGACCGTGGGGACGTCCGGTGGCGCCAGAGACTT
>CAZXUP010000333.1:0-2570 GCA_964643815.1 uncultured Vampirovibrionales bacterium | reverse complement strand
AGTTCGAGAACCGGACGGACTGTGGCATAATGATGCGCGTATGCTTTTGGGAACCTGACCCATGACAGGCGTCTTTAGGCATGTGGTTGTTTTTTTTGAGTTTGAAGACATGATGACACGGTTTTTGAGTAATTTTATTTCCCTCTTTTTGCTGTTGGTGAGCATCGTGGTTCCGGCTTCGGCGCAATCGGTCCGCTATACGCAAATCAACCCGCCCTCCGCATCCGGCGGCGCACAGGCACAATCGCCTTATCAGGGGCAGGTTGTTGTGCAACAAGCGGCGCCCTCTTCAGTGCAAACCAAACTCTCACAGGCGTTGAAGACGCCTCAGACGATTCTGGATGAGTTGAAGCAGACCAACCAGATTCCGGCGGAACTGGCGCCAACCATCAAGGTGTCCGAATCCGACACCCTGAACGCGGCCACGGACGGGCGCAGCATCGTGATTACCAGTGCCCTGCTGAATCGTCTGGATACCAATGACCAGCGGGCGTTTGTGATTTCCCACGAGCTGGCGCATGTGGTGTTAAGCCACATCGGACAGACGCAACTGCGCCGGACAGGGCTGTCGTTGCTGGATAGCCGGCTGCTCAGGCGTTACGTGCGGGAGGGGAGTCTGGCCGATGTGGCCAAAAACCTGGGAATTCAGCTATATGACAAACGATCATCCCGCGTTTACGAGTATGAGGCGGATGACGCGGGAATCCAGTTGATGGTTCGCTCGGGTTACAATCCCCAGGCTGCGTTAGAGGTGTTTAATATTTTGAAAGCGGCGACTGCGGGCAACCGAACGCCAGAATTCCTGCAATCCCACCCCATTACCGAGTCTCGCGTTCGGGCGCTGGCGCAAAAATACCAATTGTCGCCCAATGTGCCTTGATAAAGCCGAGCTTTTCCTTCCAAATGCCTGTGTCTGGAAATATTGCTTTTATTAAAATTGCGATTCCCTACTCGTATCCTGCTCTGGCGGCATTGTGAGAGCGGGAAACATTGTATGACAAGGGTTATAGGTAAGCCCAGCCTGCGAAATGGGACTTGAAACTTGGTTAAATTAGCTTCATAATACCCTATGAGAGTTCTCTGCGGATAGGTTTTTCAGTCGGATAGACAAGGCCTCGTTCAAGATAACTCCTGTGTAGTTCAAAACATCAACAATAACCAAAGAGGCCATTTATCCATGGAAGATAAACAACTGGTTTGTGCCACCTGTGGTACGGATTTTACATTTACCGGGGAAGAGCAGGAATTCTATTTTTCGAAAGGTTTCCAGGAACCCAAGAAGTGCAAGCCTTGCCGGGATGCCGCCAAGCAAGCCCGTGGCGGCGGTGGTGGTCGGGGCGGCTACGGCGGTGGCGGAGGTGGTGGCTATGGCGCTCCGCGTCAGCTCTATGATGTCGTCTGCGCAGGCTGCGGCGTCAACACGCAGGTTCCGTTCCAACCCAAAGGGTCCAAGCCGGTGTATTGCCGCGATTGCTTCCAGAGCAGCCGCGCTTATTCCGGATACTAAAGCTTTATAAAGCTGAAAAAGAGGTGAGTACGCTCACCTCTTTTTGTTTCTTCTTCTGTCATTCCCGCGAAGGCAGGAATCCAGGAAAAGTTGCCGCAGGAAACCACCCATTCTAATTAAAGCCAGCTTGCTGGCCTGGATTCCTGCCTTCGCGGGAATGACAGGTGTGGCTAATTTCCGGCAAGCTGGGCCACTTTAACCGGGAGTGGCGTGACTGCGGCAGGTTGTTCTGGCTGAATGACGACCGGATGGATTTTCCAGGCCAGACCGGTCCACTGCATCAGCTTGATGATGCCATAGGTGAGATCGAACTCCCACCATTTATGCCCGCTTTTGGCCGCGCTGGGGGTAGCGTGGTGGTTGTTGTGCCAGCCTTCACCAAATGAGAGCAGGGCAACCCACCAGATGTTGCGGCTGTCGTCCTTGGTTTCGTAATTGCGGTAGCCCCAGATGTGCGTCACGGAGTTGACGAACCAGGTAATGTGCCACACCCAGAAAATCCGGAAAAACCCGCCCCAGATGGTCATTGAAATGGCGGTTTGCATGCCTTCCATCCAATAGCCAATCACAAACAGCAAGGCAATAAAGCCCAGGTTGACGGGCAGGAAAAACTTCGCCAGAAACTTGGCCCAGGGGTCATTGACCAGATCCGGGATGAACCGATCCATGGTTTCGGCGTCTCTCAAGCGCGGGTCATCGTACAGCAGCCACAACGTGTGCGCCCAGAGGAAGCTGACACGCGGAGAATGCGGATCCAGCGGTTGATCGGATTCGCGGTGGTGCAGGCGGTGTGTCGCCACCCACCAAGCAGGGTCGCCTTCCAGTGAAAGCGTACCGCAGAGCATCAGGAAATATTTCACAATTTTATGGGTTTTGAAGCTGCGGTGGCTGAGCAGGCGGTGATAGCACAGCGTGATGCCCAGGCAGCCAGTGGCAAGCATCATGATGACAAACGTGATAAAGCCGGGCCAGGTTTTTCGGCGAGGTGTGGGTCTTGCCGGCGGCGGCAAAGCAGAGCCAGCCGAGGGCGATCATCTTCAGGATCGGGATGAGGATGCTGGCG
>CAZXUP010000332.1:0-2601 GCA_964643815.1 uncultured Vampirovibrionales bacterium | reverse complement strand
CTTTTCGCTCGATTTTGCCAATATTGTACTGGAGGGTGGGGTGACCTCATTAATCACCCACCCATAAGCCTGAGCATCCGGTAGAATGGGAATATGAGCACCCCACAGAATTTGGGAATGATTTATTTGGCGGCGGGAATTAGCCTATGTGTGCTGGTTCCGGTGGTTATTCTGGTGATGTTCAAGCTGCTTGGAGGCCGCAACCCGCAATGGTATTACAACAAGGCGCTTGATATTTACGCCGAGGGAGATGCCGTCAAGGCGATTGAGTTGCTGGAAAAAGCAACCGCGTTGGATCCCAGTTTTGCCAACGCCTACTACAATTTGGGCCTGATTTATCAGCAATTGGGCGAACCGGAGACGGCGGAGAGCTATTTTAAAAAGGTATTGGAAATTCGTGCGGATGACCTGGAAGCCAAGTATAATCTGGCGTTGATTTATTATGAAGGCGAGGACTATTCTCGCGCACTGGGCCTGCTGACGTCTGCTTTGGAAACCCACCCGGAGGATGGGGATTGTTATTATTTGCAAGGCCTGGTTTACGAGGCTCAAAACAACCTGGAGCAGGCCATTGAGGCCTATAAGCACTCGGTTGAGTATGATCCGGATAATATCAATGCCCATCTGTTTCTGGGTAAATTGCAAGATCAGGCGCTGCAACTGGATGATGCGGTCAACAGCTTCAGGCGAGTGCTGGAGTTGGACCCCAACAATCTGGAAGCGAATTACGATCTGTCGATTTCATTAGCCAAAAAAGGCGATTGGGATGGCACAATCCAGTACAGCCAGCGGGCCATCGAGATTGACCCCAACTACGCCAAGGCTTACAACCAGTTGGGTTTGGCGTTTTACTGCAAAGAGCAGGTAGAACCCGCGATTACCAATTATCAAAAGGCGATCGAAATCGACCCGAGCTACGCCAATGCATACAATAATCTGGGCTATGCGTACCAAAAGGCCAGCCAATACGCGGAAGCCATCCGGATGTTTGAAGTCTATCTGGAAAAGAGCAACGATTCGGATGAGGTCGTGGAAATCCGTGAGCACATCGAGCTGTTGCGCAAGAAGATGCTTGAAAAGGCGGAAGCGCCAGCGGCGGAATAGTTAGCGCTGGCCGACGGTTGGATCGACCTGAATGGCCACGCCGGAAATCTCCGTGTCTAAAAAGGCTACTTTTTTAAGAGGGCCGACGCCTTGTTTCTCAATGAGTTTCGGGCTTTGCGGGTTGGCCGTCTGAATCAGCCGCTTGATCTCGTCATAGAGCTGGGTTGCGTTGTCCGCATACAATACCACGGGCGTGGAGAGCGACTTCATGAATACCAGCACCGCAAACTGGACATTTGGGGTGGGGCCGGACGTAAAAGACGACATGAAACGACTCTCTATAAGCGGACTGAAAACGACAAAATGGCATAGGCTGGAATCGAACCAGCGACACCGCGGGTATGAACCGCGTGCTCTAGCCATCTGAGCTACTATGCCAAGAGAAACCCATTATGGGTTGAATGGAGGGTGCTTGTCAACAAACCCGGAGGCTATAATGGCTGTATTATTGTGATCTGGAAGTGCCTAAAAATGAGTGGCGGCGAGGGAAACGGAGATAAAAAATCCAGCAAGCGCTGGTACGACAACGATCCGGTGTTGGGCCGAGCGTTGGGACAGTTGCGTCTTGCGTCAACCAAGCATCAGGCCCAGGTAGCGCTCAATATTATCAAGATTATCGTCGAACACCAGATTGAAGATGAAACCGCACAAGCGTCCGATAGCCTGGAAAAAACCCTAAACTACCGCCGTTCTTGGGATGAGCATCGACAGCACCGTCGTTGGTACGATGTCCAGGAAACCTTAAGCTCGGCCATCCAGTTGTTGGGTGATTGCCCGGATGACCTGCAATCCAAGCTGGTGCCGCCCATTGTCGCCATGATTGAGCGCACCCTGGAGGAAGAGGGAGCCTAGGCCGGGGATTATTGCTCGTGGAAGAATCCGCCGCCGCAGATGCTTTCAACCACCTTCAACAAAAACCGCCTCGGGGCATCGGCTTGATGAAAATAGTGTTCTTCCCCGTTGCGGTGCTTGATTTGCATCACCGCTGGTGCGCTGGGGTCGGATGGAACAAACAGGGATGCGATTTCCTGATTCAAAAGTTCGCTGATATAAGGGGTTTGCAGGTTGCTGTGGGTGTCCAGAAAATCGCCGTTCAGGGCGATAATGCGCCCGGTAAACAACGGCGGGCGTCCGGGACGGTTGAGCGCCAGCGGCTTGGTGTTGCCGCGCGTGGTAAAGCTGATGGCGTGCCAGAGAATATGCAGAATGCCGACGGAACGGTCCGGATCGTTCTGGCATCGGATGCGGGGCAGCGTCTGGTCGATGTCACCTTCTTCCAAACGGCTCTCAAATGCCGCCTTAAAGCATTCTGAAAAGTTATTCATGTCTTGCAGCAGGGCATCAAACACCTGGTAGGTGTTCAGCATGGCGGCTTCGTGCTCGGCAAGCTGCTTTTGCATATGCGAGGCCAGGAAGTCCACCTTTTGCTGAATGGCGCGCACCGCGGTCGGTTCATGAAAGGCGCTGCCCGGCCACTCTTCGGCCATCCGGCGCTCC
>CAZXUP010000331.1:0-2608 GCA_964643815.1 uncultured Vampirovibrionales bacterium | reverse complement strand
TGACGATGGACAGGCCCAGGCCGGTTCCACCCAGTTCTCTTGAACGGGCTTTATCCACCCGGTAGAAACGCTCGAAAACACGCGGCAGATATTTGGCTTCGATCCCGATGCCATTATCCTGCACATCCACCTGAATCATCCCTTTTTCATTTTCAAATGCCGTGACGCTGACTTTGCCGTTGGTGGGCGTGTATTTGATGGCGTTATCCAACAGGTTCGTCAACACCTGTTGCAAACTGCTGAAGTCCGCCATCACGTGCGGCAAGGGCTCCCGGATATCGACCGAAACCGTAATCTGTTTTTCATCGGCCTTGTCTTTTACCATCGTTAATACCTGGGCGATCAGCTCTTTCAGAGACACCGGCAAAAATTCCGGACGGTAATCGGGCGATTCCAGCTTGGAGAGATCGAGCAGATCATCGACCAGTTGTGTTAAACGCAACGAGTGCCGGTAGATGACATTGACGAAATCGCGGCAGACGGATTGATCTTCCAGCGCTCCTTCCAGCAGGGTTTCAGAATAGCCTTCAATGGCGCTCAGCGGCGTTCTCAATTCGTGCGATACGTTGGCGACAAAATCACGGCGCATTTTTTCCGTCCGGCGGACATCGGTCATATCGTGGAAGATAATAACGCAGCCAGCCACCTCGGGCGTTTGCTTCGATTGGCTCTCATAAGGCGATGTGACGGTCGGGATAAAAATCGGGACCACATGCAGTTCAAAAAAAAGTTCACGAATTGAACCGGCTTCCAGGCAGATTTCTTCAACGCGGGAAGCGCCGCTCTGTAGTACCGATTCCAGTAACGTGTTGAAATTCGGATCGCCAATCACGTCCGATGCCCGGCGTCCAACGATGGCATCGGTTAAGTTCAAAAACGTTTTGAGCGACTGGTTGATTTGCAGAATCTGGCCTTGTTCATCGCAAATCAAAATCCCGTCCCGAAATTCTTTCAACAGCATCATCAAAATGTGCTGCTCTTTGAAAAGCAATTTGAGTTGGGACAGTTTTTTGCGGGCGGTGGTTTGCAGCATGCGTTATCTCAAATGTTGTCTTGAATGATCAGGCCGGTGTGAGTGTTTTGGCAGGCCCGGCGACGGTAGTGCTAAGACGGTAACCCAGCCCGCGCACGGTTTCAATCATGTCGCGCGCTTCGCCCAGTTTGGCGCGCAGGCGCTTTACCTGGGCATCCACGGTCCGGTCCAGCACCGTTTCGGCTTCGTCTTCCTACACGTCGTTTAAAAGCTGTTCGCGGGTTTTTACCCGGTTGGGCTGTGCGCTTAACGCCATCAAAATTCTGAATTCCGTGCTGGTCAGCGAGACTTCCTGTTCATTTACCAGCACGCGGTATTCTTCTGGATGGATGCACAGGCGACCAAACTCCAATGTTTTGGTTGCTGCTGACTCGCTGCTTTTGCGGGTGCGGGCCAGAATGGCTTTGACCCGCAACACCAGTTCTTTGGGGCTGAACGGTTTGACGACGTAATCTTCCACGCCGCATTCAAAACCGGTCACCCGGTTGTATTCCGAAGAACGCGCCGTCAGCATGATGATGGGAATATCTCTGGTTCCGGCGTCTGCTTTCAGGTCACGGCAGATATCGTAACCGGAGCGATCGGGTAGCATCAAATCCAGAATAATCAGATCGGGGCGCTGGTTGATGACGCTTTCCTGGACAGACAGGCCATCGTAGGCGCAGAATACTTCGAAACCACCTTTTTCCAGATTGTATCGAACCAGGTTGACCAGATCTTTTTCGTCATCAACCACCAAAATTTTAGGATTCATCAAACACTCCGGTCTGTTGAAACTGTCCGTATACCACTACTAAAAAGAATTAGATGGAAAATTTGCCTTGAAATGCAAGATTGGGCAAAGACGGCTGGACGGGGCGGGTAACTTGAGGACGGGGAGAGCGGTTTCCGAAAGCTTCCATAAAAACCTGGTGAGGGGTTTTTTGGACGGGAGCGGGGTTGTGAGCCAGCGTAATGACTGGCGGCCAAGGCATTACCTGGGGGCGAGCCTGCTTGTCATCGTCATCATCCTCATCGCCCTGGCGTTCAAAACGATCTGCACCGGATGTTTGCCAAATCGGCGAAGGGGCAATCTTGCGGCTGACCACTTCCGACAGGGCGACCCCGCCCAGCGTTGCCAAGCCCTGCAGCAGCCAAATGCGCGGACTCCAGGTGCTGGAGCGCGTCAGCCCAGGTTCCAGAATTTTTTTGAATGCATAGTGGGTGATGCCCGTAAACGCAATAGCTAAGCCCTGCAAAATGCTTTCCCGTTTACCGGTATTGAGCAAAACCCATTTGTCGGGGGCATTCCAATCGACGCCAATCCGCGCGAAACTACCGGGTAGTTTGCTACACAAAGCCAAAACGACTGTTTGCATCAATGTTAGTGGAGCAGGCATAAAAAACCCTGTATCACTACTTGTCAACAGCGTATGCGAACTTTGTGACATTCTGATGACAGCCTGTCACGTTTCCACTCAAATGCGAAGAAATGTTAAGCCCGGCTTACGGGAAAAGCCGGGCTTCTCGAAAAAATTGGATTGCCTAGAACCCTTTGCAAAAGATAGGCGTCATTCTTCCAATCAACTGGGAGGA
>CAZXUP010000330.1:0-2663 GCA_964643815.1 uncultured Vampirovibrionales bacterium | reverse complement strand
CCGGTAACATTGCCGCCGGCGAAGAATATCTTGATCCAGGCAGTGCCAGTTGGGGAGCAGCGGAAACAGCGAGCGATAACTGCCAGCCTGGTGCATTTGGCTACCGGTTTTGTGGTTCGTGGTAAGTTACAGCTTTAACCACACCGATTCATAAGGCGCCAGGCGGACTCCAAGCCGTCTGGCGTTACTGTTGCGCTCTACAGCAACCCTTTGCCCAGTCAGCATGTCTTGCAGGCTGGATGAATGCTTTCTGTCGTGGAAAGGCAGTTTCAGAGCGACCTTGCTCTCCTGATCAGACAAGTTATGCACTACCAAAACGCGTTTTCCGCCCGCTTCCCGCACATAGCTAAACACACTGGGCTGATCCGCTTTAACCTGCGTCATCGAGCCCCGCCTCAGGGCGAGAGACTGTTTTCTGGCCTGAATCATCCGCCGGGTTTGAGTATAGTTGCGGCCCTCATAACTCTCAGGAGCTTCCTGCGCCTTGCGGCAATCCTCCGCTGAAATAGGTCCACGTCCCAGCTCCCGGCTGTCATCCGCATTTTTAATCTGCCCACCGGCCTGGTGAATGCGTTGTCTTCTCGCTTCATTCGCCTGCTTCATAAACGCCGGGTTATTCCGGGCGCCAATCTCATCGCCAGCATTCAAAACCGATACGCCAGGCAGCGAAAACAAAATAGAATTCATCAGCGCAATGCGACGCGAGTCCTCGTCCAGAAAGCTACCCAGCCTTCCACTAACGCCCATTCCGGTACGATAAGGCTCGCCTTTACCAGCCAGGGCATCGTAAACCTTCTTCCGCGTTGCCGGATCCAGCGTATCCAGGGCCAACTCATCCCACACACGCTCAAACGTGGAAAAAGTGGCGGACGCTGGAATAATGGGCCTGTGCTTGAAAGCCTTCCAGAAAGCATCCGGGCTTTTGGTCACGGCGGCGGCCCAAATGGACGACATGGCCGGAAAATCATAAGCCATTTGCACTTGATTGGAACGGTTCAGGTGCTTGCGTCCATACCCCGGTATCTGTACACGCACTTCTTTTTCTTCGCCAAAATACTTGCGAAGCTTATCGGGCGGCTGGCAGGCCTCCGCCATGATGACCGATCGCGGCGCCATCGCCATCAGGCAGGTACTCAAAATCTCCACCACGGCATGGGTTTCGGGCGTGTTTTCGCCTGTGGTTCCTTCCGGCTTTACCAAAAAGGGCAGCGCGTCAAAACGAAAAACATCCATGCCCTTGTTTGCCCAATAACCTAAAACTCCCAAGACTTCCCGCATTACGTCCGGGTTTTTCCAGTTTAAATCGGGCTGCTGCGGGTAAAACGTATGATAAAAATAATGCGGCTTGCCGTTCACCGTTTCTTTTCGGTAATGGCTTTCCACATTGTCAGAAAACATGAGCATCCGGGAGGAAGAAATCTTTTTCCCCCGCCCGTTTTTCTCTTCGTACACAACCACGGTGCCGCGCTGGGGAGAGTGTTCAACCTTGTATTGAGGCAGCTTGTCTTTTCCGACAAAATACCGCAGTTTGTCCGGGTCTCCTTTCAAAGCGGCCTGAAACCAGGGATGCTGATCGGACGAATGATTCAGCACGGTATCCATCATCATCTTGAAGCCCCGCTTGTGGGCTTCCGCTAAAAACTGGTCAAACTCGGCATTGCCGCCCAGGTTCTTGCGGACATTTTTGTAATCGCTCACATCAAAACCCGCATCAACCATGGGCGATTCCAAAAACGGCAAGATATGCAGCGTGGTGACGCCCAGGTTTTGCAGGTAATCCAGCATCGGAATGAGATCTTTGAACGTATTGGGCCTGCCTTGTGCATTCACCCCCAGTCGGTCGGCATAAAAAGGATAAATCACCTCATCCTTGTACCAATCCGCCGGACGCTCGAAATCCTGCTGAAGCAGTGCCTCCGGGCGTTGTTTTTGAATCTCGGATATCTGCTGAACCAGGCTCTTTGCAATTCCAGACGCCTCGGAACCATATAAAATCCTCAGTGGCTTTAAAAGCGCCTGCTCCAACGCCTGTGGAGAGCTTAAGTGCAGCATGGGGCGCTTTGTGGCGATACGGCCAAAGGTTACAACATCCCGGGGTAAAACCTCCGAGAGCCGGGGGCGAGAAAAACGCGCAGGCGGTTGCTCTGCGTCAACAGAAGGGGCGACCTGATGCGTTTTGGAGTAATTGGGTAATCCTGGAATCACCGCTGTAATTCTCTTACTTAAAGGGGAACAAAAAGAAAGCCTCACTGAGATAAAAACAGAAATTCCGAAAAAAATGCGGCCACGCCCGCTACCCGTTTAAGAACTCGCAATCGACCCATTAAAAATGCTTGAATAAATAATATAATGAATTAAAAAGCTCAGGCCGTCAACGGGGGAAACAGCGGATTTTTAGGGGAATTTCAGATGCATTAGAAAATAAAAACAGTTGACCTTTGAGCATTTTTGAATTACAAGAAATATTACTCTAGGGTTTCTATCGACACAAAACCACATAAGCTTTAGTGAGGGGGAGCATTTATTCATGACATCGATTTGTCCTGCGGGAAGTCAGGGACTACGACCGGTATTGCCCATCAGCCGTTCTGCGGCGTCAGACATCCAATTCTCGGGAAAACCCCGTTCCAAAAAACTAGAACTCGCTATCCCTAAACCACCCA
>CAZXUP010000329.1:0-2669 GCA_964643815.1 uncultured Vampirovibrionales bacterium | reverse complement strand
AATTTCCGCCAGCGCGAAGAATCTCATGGAAGACTGGCTGGCCGAGTTCGAGGCGCACTACCCCGAGCAGACCTGATCCGGGCGGTGGCGATCCGTGCTACAGTACTCGTATGGCTTCGGGAAAGACGCATGATCGGGTGACGCTGGGGCTGCTGCTCCCGGTGTTTGTGGCGTGCCGCTGGTTGTTGTTGCTGGGCTGGATGCCGTCCGCTGTCATCACCGCTGGAACCGCCATCGGGGGTTTCCTGCTCAGCCCCGACCTTGATACCCGCAGCCGTCCTTTTTACCGCTGGGGTGTGTTTCGCTTCATCTGGTGGCCGTATCAATGGGTCGCCAAGCATCGCTCGGCCTTGTCGCATGGGTTGTGGCTGGCCCCCTGGCTGCGGCTGCTCTACTTGTCTGCGGTGCTGGTTGTGCTTTATATGGTGGCGTATCTGGCTTTGGCCAGTGTGCTTGGCGTCCCGGCTTCCGTCGAAACGCCTCGCCAGACGATACGCGCTTTTCTGGGCCAGCATCTCAACGACTGGCTGCTGCTGGGTGTTGGCATCTGGCTGGGTTCACTCTCCCATGTGGCGCTGGATGCCATCAGTTCGGGGTTGAAGCGGGTCAGGCGCTAGTCTAGGCGCTGGGCCAGAACCACGCCGGATTCGGCGTTGTCCCGTATAATAAAGAGAGATACTTCGTGTTTTTTCAAGGGATCCCTGCATGAAAGCGAAAGCGTTTTGGTTGGTACTGGTGGCGTTGGGGCTGGGCACAAAGCGGCACTGGCATATTCTGGTGGCCATCCTGCTGGGGGTTCTGGCAGGGATTTACCTGCGCTACCCGACCTCGCCGCTGGATCCCGATCCGTATTACTTCGTGCACCAGTTCTTCGATATCATCGGTCAGTTGTTTATCCGGCTGATTACCATGATTGTGGTGCCGCTGGTGGTGAGTTCCTTGATTGTGGGTGTGTCATCGCTGGGCGATTCCCGGCAGTTGGGCCGCATGGGCGGCAAGGTGCTGGTGTATTTTTTGTTGCTGATGACGATCAGCGCCTTTTTGGGGGCGGGGCTGGCCTATTTCCTCGAACCCGGCACGCAACTGCAACGCGATCTGTATACACAAATTGATACCAGCGGAGTTCTGCAACAGTTAAGCCAGACGCCGCAGGATTTGAAGCTGCTGTTTTTCAACATGATTCCGCGCAACCCGATTGAATCGCTGGCGCAGGCCGACCTGGTGCCGGTGATTCTGTTCACGCTGTTTTTTGGCGCGGCGGTGGCCAGCATCGGCGAAGCCGGACGACCGATTGTCAGCTTTTTCGAAGCCATCTTCTCCGCCACGATGAAGCTGACCGATTGGATTATGATTATTGCCGTCCCCGGTGTGTTTTCGTTGGCCTTTATTACGGTTGCCAAATCCGGTTTGGGTGCGCTCAGCGATTTGTGGCTGTATGCGCTGGCCATTTTAGGTGGCCTGCTGATCCAGATTTTCGTGATCTTTCCGCTGTTCTTGCAAGTGCTGGCCCGCATCAATTTCATGAATTTGTATCGCGCCATTTCGGAAGCGATTATGGTTGCCTTCGGTACGGCCAGCAGTTCGGCCACGCTGCCTATTACCATTGCCTGCTGTGAGCGTCGCGCGGGAATTTCCAACCGCATTGCCAGTTTTGTGTTGCCCACCGGGGCCAGCATCAACAAAACCGGCACCACCATGTTTGAGGTGATTGCTGTGATATTTCTGGCGCAAGCTTACGGGTTGCCGCTGGATGCGTATCAAATCGGCATGATCATTCTGTTTGCCATCATCGCATCCGTGGGTGCGGCGGGCGTGCCGAGCGCCGGGCTGATTACGATGAGCATTGTGCTGGGCAGCATCGGCAAGTTCGAGCTGGATCATTTTGCCCAGGGCATGGCGCTCATCTGGTCGATTGATCGCGTTCTGGATATGTGCCGCACAGCGGTGAATGTGATCAGCAGTTGTACGGTTGCGGCTCTGGTTGCTTCCAGCGAGGGTGAATTGAATCGTGATATGCTGAATAACCGCGATGCATGGACGGAGGTTGTATAAAAATGCTGCCGATAGCGAGCGTTGTTCATTTTGCAAAACACAGCCGTGTCATTCTCAGTTTGACAGCGCTGGGCTTGTTGTCAGCGGGGTTGTGCGCAAGCGTGCAAGCCGGTTCAAAATTGGCTGAAACGCCCAAGGCGGAGGCCGCGCAAGTGGCTCAACAGGCAGAATCCACCAAAATTCCTGGCATGATTGAGTACAACAAGGGGGTCGAGTTTTTTCAAATTGCCCAGATTCAAAGCGAAAAAGGAAACGTCGCTGGACAGAAAAAATTGCTGCGGGAAGCCATCACCCATTTTGAGACGGCTTTGAAACAAAACCCCACGCTGGTGGAAGCGCAAAGCAATATCGGCTTTGCCTATCTGACGCTGCGCGATTACCGCAAGGCCATCAAGGCGTTTGAAGCAGCGCTCGTTCTCAACAATCAGCATCTCAACACGCTCAATGGCTTGTCCACGGCGTATGCGTTTAACGGCAATACCGATAAAGCGATTGAAACATTCGATCGCCTGACGACGCTGGATTCGGGTAACAACCAATACTTTTTCAACAAGGGCAGCGTGCTGCAAAAAGCCGGACGCATTGAAGAAGCCCGCCTGCTCGTAGGCCAGGCGGGC
>CAZXUP010000328.1:0-2671 GCA_964643815.1 uncultured Vampirovibrionales bacterium | reverse complement strand
GGCCGGTGCGCAAAGAGTTGACGGTTGTCAGCAACGATCCGAAACGTTCCAGGCTGAGCCTATTTTTGCTGGGCGATGTGCTGCCCAAAAAAATGGAAGGCCACGAAAAAATCACGCTCGAACCCAAAGACAAGCTGGTGCTGTTTAAAGGCGAATGCGCCACCTGCCATGTACAACGCGGCAAGGGCAAAAGCGGCAAGGCGTTGTTTCTGGCCGATTGCGCGATGTGCCATGGCAACCAGGCCCAAGGCAATGGCAGTGCAGGGGTGGCGTTGCTGGGGGGGGACTACGAAGATGAAACAGTGCGCCAACATGTGCGGGATGTAATTGCCAACGGCTCCAAAACCTCGCCGCAAATGCCGCCGTTTGCCGTGAAGAATGGCGGGCCTTTAAGCGAAGGCGAGATTGAGTCGCTGGTGAATTTTCTTCAGTTCTTGGCGATGCAGCAGAAAATGGGTTTATTAGACAAACCGGATGAGGCAGAACTGGAAAATGAAGCGGCTTTCAACGAAGCGTTGAAACAACCCCATTAATTTGGCTTAGCGCTCAATCCGTTTTTTATGTGGTTCCCGTTGGTTTTTTTCTTCTTCCATCGCTTTGGCGGCATGCCCAATCACCAGGGCGGCTTGCGCTTTTACCAGCCAGCTTTCATCCTCCAGCGCGGCAAGCGCCAAAGGTAATAGTTGCTCGGTTTGTGCGCTGCTGATGCCGCCTTGAAGCATCTCCAAAAACGCGTTCATCACGGTTAGCCGGATGTAAGGCGCATTGGCGCGCGTGCTGCTTTTGGCGGCCTCAAAGGCGTCGCGCAGATACGGCAAGGCGGGCGTGCCGAAGCGGGCCATGGCTTCGGCGGCATGCTTGCGCACGTTGGCGTCATCATGCCCCAGAATATTGCTGAGTGGTTCCAGCGCCGCAGAGGCTCTCAGCGCTCCCAATGCAAAGGCGCTGTTGGCAACCACCGATGATTCCCGATCCTGCAATTGTCGAATCAGGATCGGAACCGCCTGCTCCAGCGGCTTATCGGATGATATCTGAGTGGGCTGCGCGGCGGATTGAGCCAAGGTGTAGGTCTTTTTGCCTTCAAAAATATAGTCAAACCCGGCCCGGCGAACGGCGTCTTCGGCCTCTTCTAAAGTGGGATACAGGCTGGCTTCGTTGCCCGACGGATTGGGGATGAGCTTGCGGCCTTGTGGAGTAGCGATGGCGACCGAAGGCACAGCATAAACTTCCCGGATGCCGGTGTCCGGGTGGTCGTGTTTGATTTTTTTGATGTGGATGAAGGTCATGGAAATCGAATAGGTTATGTTTTTGTATGTGGGGTCCGTTCCCTCCCCCACGCCCCCTCCCTGGATTCGCAGATGGGACACCGATCCTGCTTCATGTTTCGGATGGGGTGAGGAGAACTTTAAACGCGTTGGGAAGATGGGCTGTGATATCGGAGGCGCGCAAGGCGTACACCGTGCGTTCTTCTGCGGCGATGTCGCCTGCCAGTCCATGCAGATATACGCCGAGTGGGGCGACCGGCAACATGCTTTGCCCTTGCGCCTGAAACTGCGCGGCCAACCCGGCGATGATGCCGCTCAAGACATCGCCGCTACCCGCCGTGGCCATGCCGCTGTTGCCTCGGGGGCTGATCCACAGCAAGCCGTCGGTTGTGGCAATAACAGTCGAGGCTGATTTCAAAACCACAGTGGTGGCAAACTTTTCCTGCGAGCTGCGGGCAGCTTTCAGCAGGTCGGCGATCAACTCGTTTTTATCCTGTTTCAGCAGTCGGCTGCATTCGCCAATATGTGGTGTCAAAATCATCCGTGGATTTTCTGGATTCAGTTTAGGTCGCGGCCAAGCGGGTTGATAGGTTTTGTCATCGATCCGGCTAATTGCGTTCAAGCCATCGGCATCCACAATGATGGGCCTCTCTTGCGTTTGCAAAAACGTCAGCAGTTGCCAAATCAATCGGGTCGTTTCATCCGCCTGTCCCAGCCCTGGCCCCAGCACGACGGCATGATAGCGCTTGTCGCTCATCGCTGCTTGCAGGATCTCCAGCGCATCCAGGCCCAGTGTTCCGTCTTCGTTTTCCGGCAGCGGCAGGCGCATCAACTCGGGGCTAAGCGGAACGTGTGAAAATACGCTTTCGGGTGCGGCCAGCGTGACCAGTCCCGCACCCGCGCTCAGGGCCGCTTCCGCCGTCAAAACGGCGGCTCCCGGCATTGTTTTGCTGCCCGCAATCACCAAGCCATGCCCAAAGTCGGCTTTGTGACCGTCCAGTTTGCGTCGAGGCAGCCAATCCACGGCTTGCGGCAGTACAATCAGCCGAACCGGGCTTTCGTCTTCCTCAATCAGCGTGTGTGGAATGCCGATATCCACAATCTGTACCTGTCCGGCGCATTGCCTGCCGGGAAACAAAAACAAGCCCGGCTTGGCGGCGGCGAACGTTACGGTGTAATTGGCCTGCACAGAGGCTCCCCACCGCTGTCCGGTCAGTCCGTCGATGCCGGAGGGAAGATCGACTGCGAGTGTCCAGGCTTTACGTGCGTTTGAAGCCTCAATCAGCCTGGCTTCCAGGCCGGTAATGGGCCGGGCCAAGCCACTGCCAAACAGGGCATCCACCATGCATTCTGCCCGTGAAATCTGTTTCAGGGCCAGGTCCGTTTGCTCGCGTGCGTTGATCATT
>CAZXUP010000327.1:0-2720 GCA_964643815.1 uncultured Vampirovibrionales bacterium | reverse complement strand
GGCCTCTTCAGACTCATCGTCATCCATCGACTCAAAATCATCGCCCATCAGTTCGGAAACAGAAGCAGAGTCTTCTGCGTCTTCGTTTGCAAACTCAACGGCAACTTCCGCAGCTTCTTCCGTCTCCAGTTCAACCTGACGACGCGGACGTCCACGACGCGGCTTTTCCTCGGATTCTTCAGCCGCTTCTTCAGGCGCGTCATCTGGCAACCCAAGAGCCAAAACCTCTTGCGATGACTCTTCATCCGCTTCAACCAAAGATTTCCGACTGGCATAGGATTTTCCAGCGGAAACAGGCTGCAACTCCCTGTCTTCGGAAGTATCGGCCTCTTCGTCTTCATCGCCTTCATCGAAAGCACTCAGGTTGCTCCCCATGCTATGCCGCAGGGGCAATGGCATGTTGGCCGCCGCTTCAATCGAGCGAACCAGTGTGACAATGTCGTTGGCCTTCGGATTGATACGGCTCAAGATATTGTTGATGCCCATTGGAATAAAGGACAGCTTGGTCACGTTGGAAAGACGCGCACCCATTGCCTTGTAGGTTTTGTCGCTAAACAGCTCCAGCAGGGTTTCCTGGGCTTCGGGTTGCTGACGCTTGCCCGCCAGATTGTTGAGCAGAACCTGACCTGGCACGGCGGGCGTTGGAACGCCTTTGTCGGTCTTGACGGCTTCTGCAATCTGTGCGGCCACGCGGCCTTTCTGATCGCCCCGTCTGCCCAGCGAGACAGCCGGTTTCGGCAGCGGTTGCTGGCGGTTGGGCTGGCGCATCGGCAGTTTATGACGCTCACCACGGCGACCGCGATCAGTTTCTCCCCCGGCTGTATTCACCCAGCCAAATTCATCTAGCGCATTCCCGGTGCCACCGCAACTTTGGCAACGGCGGGTAAAGATTTCACTGAGTGACTGGCCCTGACGGTGGCGGGTCATTTCCACCAGGCCCAGATCGGATAGTTGCCCGATTTGCGGCTTCGCCTTGTCGGGGGACAATTCGTTTTCAAATGTTTGCAATACCTGCAACTGGTTGGCGCGAGACTCCATATCGATGAAGTCCACGACGATCATCCCGCCGATGTTGCGCAGACGTAGCTGGCGGGCGATTTCCTTGCAGGCTTCCAGGTTGGTGAGCTTGATGGTTTCCGCTTGCGATTGCAAGCTGGTAAACTTGCCCGAGTTCACGTCAACAACCGTCAACGCTTCGGTGGGCTGAATGTAGAGATATCCGCCGCTGGGCAGGGGCACTTTGGTGTTGAGGGCCAGCTTGATTTCCTTATCAATGCCGGTGCCTATCAAAATGGGTTGCGTGCCCTGGTAGTGCGTGACTTTCACGCCCTTGTCCATGTTCCAGTTTTGCAGCAGTTGCTGCGCCCGTTGCGAACCGAAGGCGCTGTCCACGACAATCTCGGTGACATCTTCCGTCACCGCTTCGCGGATAACCCGGTAGAGCAAATCCTGATCGCGATAGAGCAGCGTCGGCGGCGTTGCGGTGTCGGCCATCGAGACGATATTCTGCCAGCGTTCCAACAGGGTTTCAAAATCTTCGGTAATATCCGATTCTTTCTGGCCTTCGGCCTCGGTACGGATAATCACGCCGACACCCGGTGGTTTAATCAGGCTCACAACGGATTTCAGACGCGAGCGCTCGGATGCTTCCATAATCTTACGGCTAATGCTGATGCCCTTGGATTCCGGCATCATCACCAAAAAACGACCCGGCAAGCTGATATCGGTACTGACGCGCGGACCCTTGTGCCCCGTCGGTTCTTTCATAATCTGCACCACCAGTTGCTGCTTGGGTTCCAGGCGGTTTTTCAAGTCACCCTTGCCCGGCACGTCGCTGGAGTGCAAAAAGCCCATTTTATCGCCGCCTACGTTTACAAACGCGGCGTCGATACTGGGGAGAATGTTTTCGACCTGCGCCAGGTACACATCCCCCAGGAGCATGTCGCCCCGGTGAATGATGAACTCGATGGCGCGGTCGTCTTCCATCAGAGCGGCAATGTTGTCGTACTCTGAAATGACGATTTTACGCTTAGCCATATGTCATGAATCCTTAAAAATCAAAGCGATACAAATTTTGTGAAAAACTCTGGTTTAAACTTCTTGTCGTTAAACGTCCGTCCCCGTTGCTTTGGAAAGCACGCTTTCCTTCAACGGGTCCATTTCTATGCCGGTCCTTGTCAGAGACCATTTGAGTTGCGAGTCGATTAAATCCAACACCCAGGCAGGTTTAATGGACGCAAGCGTGCCGCCGCCATCTGTCGGTTTGAAACTCTCGTCGGCGTCAGGGCTCGCATGATCCTGGTTTCCTGCTTGGCTCTCAATCATCTTGCCATTCTGTACAGGCGTCCGCCGGATTGTAAAGGCGACACCGCCATCTTCAGTGACGGCAAGATTTTCGAGATATGGTGTTAAATCTAAAACTTTTTTTGATTGGTCACGGCTTCCGGGTTTCTGTTTGAGAGTGATCTCGACGGGCAAAGCGGCCTGAGATCTCAGAAACGTGATCCGCTCTGTCATATTACCCCGAACGACCGGGTCTACGCAAGTCGTGTTTCCGGAGTAATTTGCACGATAGTGCAGGGCCGTGATGCTTTTATCAATACTGGGGGTTCCAATCGGAATGAGCCGCTCTTCCAGGATCTGGCCTCCGGGGGGTAGGTAGGCGTTGAGGCGTTCTTTGACGCCGGAGATCCGCTCTGTCAGCTCAATATCGATATATT
>CAZXUP010000326.1:0-2838 GCA_964643815.1 uncultured Vampirovibrionales bacterium | reverse complement strand
CGGCTAGGACGTCCAGACTATCAATCAGGCTATACCCATTAGGAGATAAACTAGTCATGCCCAAAATGAAAACCCATAAATCGGGTGCCAAACGCTACCGCGTGACTGCAACCGGGAAAATTATGCGGGCTCAAGCGTTTCGGGGTCACTTGAACGTAACCAAGTCCTCCCGTCGCAAGCGCCGCCTGAACCCGGATGTGGTAATCAGCACCGCGAACGAAAAGAAAATCCGGTTGGAACTGCCGTACCCCAAGTACTCCCGCTAGTTCGCAATCGAAATCAAACCACTCACTAGTACGACTCACTCTAAGGAAACAAAACCATGCGTGTAAAAAGAGGATTTGTATCCCGCCAGCGCCATAAGAAAATTCTGAAGCTGGCCAAAGGGTTCCGGGGCACCCGGAGCAAACTCTTCAGGGTGGCTAACCAAGCCGTCATGAAGTCGTTGAAGTACGCTTACCGCGATCGCCGCAACAAAAAGCGCGATCTGCGCCGTTTGTGGATTGCCCGCATCAACGCGGCAGCCCGTCAAAATGGCTTGTCCTACAGCCGTTTCATCAACGGTGTTCAAAAAGCAGGTATCGAACTGAACCGCAAGTTTCTGGCCGACTTGGCCGCCCGCGATCCGCAGGCGTTTGCCAAACTGGCCGAGAAGGTGAAAGCGGCCGTCTAGTTCTTTTCTCTTCACTCCTCACAGTGAGTCTAAAACCCTCCCAACCGGGAGGGTTTTTGGTATTTGGAATTTTAGAGACAATTGATATTCAAGCTCAAGCCCTTGTCAGACCTGTCATCCCTGCGAGAGCGGGAATCCATCCAAAGAGGCTGAGAACAAGGTGATCATTCGGTTTTGCTTTTGAATGTTGAACAGCCCTAGACGAATGCCTGGTTTTGAGGTTGTTTTGCGAAATTATTGGGCATTGAGGGTGGCGTGTTCGTTTGTCTTGGGGCTTGGGCTGCGTTGCGCTTGCTCCAGAGAATGCCCAGAACCGGCTCGATGATGCCCAGCAGCACCATGGTGGCTACGGTGCTGCCCGCGCCAATCCAGATGTGCTTTTTGAGCGTGTTCTCGGCCACTTCGCGGCTGACGCCTTTTACGTAGGGCAGGAGATTTTCAATTTCGGCGCGGGTGCGCAAGACTTTCTGTCCATTGACCTCTTTCAAAAGCCGGGTGCCCTGGCTCTTATCAAACCACTGGCCAATTTGCTTTTTAAAGAATGGTGTGGCCAGGATCCAGGTGCCCCAGCCCAGTCCTGAATCGATGAGGCGTTCGCGGTATTCGTTGCCGCGCAGGTTAGGGTTTTGGTCGCTGCGGGCGCATAGCAGGCGGGCGGTGATTAACGCGGCAAAGGCAGAGGCCATTTGTTGCTGCGTCGTAAATGGCCAGGCTTTGCCGAAATCAAACAGCTTGCGTAGCGTGTTTTTAAAGCCGGGTTTGAAGGGATTGAGAAACTTGCGGTTGACGGTATCGAACAAGCCGGAGGCGAAAACCAGCGGCGCCAAGGCGCCCAGCATCGGCCAACGGTTGCCGTTGCGCCAGCTTTCCAGCGCATAAGACTGCTGGCCCGCGTTCTTTTTGGATGCCTCGGTGGGCGTTTGGCGCGCGGCGATGAAAGGGCTGTACGCCGGGTTTTGCTGGCTGCGGGCCTGTTGTTGTGTTGGTTGCGGTGCGTTGGTGGCTTGCCGGCCTTCTTGCAAGCCGATATTGCCCGGATAGTAGTCGATGCCGAAGAGTTTTTTGGTGTTCCAGGCGTTGATGAAGGGAAAAGCGAAGGTGGCTGCCAGTCCCAGCCCGACACAGGCCAGTTTCAAGTTTTTGGCTTTCAGCGTGCTTTGCAGGGTGTCTCGTGTGAGCGTTTGCCAGGGTTTTTGCGGGAATTTGCTCGACAGTTTGCGGCTCTGTTGGCCCAATAGTCCAACATCATCCAAGAGGGTATCCAGTTTAAAGGGTTCGTTGTTGATTTTGATATCAAAGCGGTCTTGCCCGATTGCGCGGGCCAAGTTCGCAGTGACTTCGCCACGGTTTTGTTTGGAGATCCCATTCCAGGCTGTTTTGAGTGTTTCTAAAGCAGCTTCCTGCTTATCAGGCGCAATCTGGGCAGCCAGATTGGCGAGAAACGCCTGTTCGTCAGGGCTGTTTTGGGCAATGGACTTGAACAGCTCCAGGGTCGGGTAATCCGTCCAGCCGTTGCTATAGCTGCCCCAGCGTTTATCCAGCCGCTTGCCGAGAGATGATGCTGCGATGCCGCCGAGGATGTTGTCCGTGAAGATGGAACCGACTTCGCTGACCAGGCGCTCACCTGCGGCGACGAAGTTGAGTTGCCCGTTTCCGTAGAAGTAGCCGCGCACCAGGTTGATGCCTGAGCGCAGGACACCGAAGGCGCCCATGTCTTCCACCAGCATTTCACGGGTACGGTTGGCACCCATCCAGCCAAACGTCTTATCTACGCCGCGCGTAACGCCAGTGATACTGCTGGCGAGGGAGGTAGTGCCAAAGCGGGCGGGTGATGTGTTGGAAACGGGAGAGAGCATATGAACCTCGGTGAGCTTAAACGTGAAGACAGGATTTTTGATGCCAAAAAAGAACCGCAAGCGGGTCGTGGCTTGCGGTTCTTTTCAAAAGGGGTTCTGAAAGAGGTTTGTTACAGGGTTTCAGCGTTCCCAATCGACATCATCCGCAAGCCATCCATATGATGGTGCAGTGCATGATGATGGTGGTGGGCTGCAAAATAACGCATGCCTATACAAAACCACAAAACAACCGTTTTTGCCAAGAACATTTTCTTTTGCCTAGAACCCTTTGCAAAAGATAGGCGTCATTCTTCCAATCAACTGGGAGGA
>CAZXUP010000325.1:0-2841 GCA_964643815.1 uncultured Vampirovibrionales bacterium | reverse complement strand
CAGCGTAAAGCCGTTGCTGTCAAAATAATGACGGATGGCGCTGATGATTTCCGCCCGGATGCGGATGATGGCATGCTGTCTCGACGAGCGCAACCACAGGTGGCGGTGATCCATCAGGAAGGCCACGCCATGTTCCTTGGGGGTGATGGGATAATCCACTGCCGGGTGCAGCACTTTAAAGTCGGTGACGCCCAGCTCAAAGCCCAGAGACGAGCGCTTGTCTTCTTTCACGGTGCCGGTCACTTCAATCGAGGATTCCTGCCCCACTTTATCCGCCGCTTCAAAAATCTCCGGGCTGACATCTCCCTTGAAGACGACGCATTGAATGACACCCGTGCCGTCGCGCAACTGCAAAAAGTGCAGCTTGCCGCTGGAACGCTTGTTGTATAGCCAACCCCGCAGGATGACGGTTTGTCCCTCGTGCCGGGCGATGTCTTCAATGTAAATCCGGGGATTTCCGCTGACGGGTGTCTCTGTGGGCATGGCCTGTCTCCATTTCACAAGGGTCGTATGAGGCCATCATACAACAAGGCGGGCGCAAGTTATATTCGTGTGAGTGTTTTGCGCGCCTCTCTTATGCAAACAGGCCCCCGCACAGCATCACGCACAGCCCGGAGAGCATATACGCCGAAGCCCAGAGAATTTTCCCAAGTCCGAGGAACATCAAAATCATCAGCAGGCCAAAGCCCATGGGGCCGAGGCTGGCATAAAACGGGCGTGTGCCGGGGAAAAAATTCATAACAATGCTGTGCCCGTCCAATGGCGGGAAGGGAATCATATTGAGAATAAAAAGCGCGGCATTGGTGGTGGTGGCCATCTGGAAAAATCGGCTCAAATTCTCGGCCATGACGGGAGACGCGCCGAATGGCAGGACAATCCAGGGTGCCGCAAAAATCAACAAGGCAAACAAGACCATCAGCAACAGGTTGGCGAAGGGACCGGCAAAGGCGACCAGCGCATCGCCGTATTTATGCCGAAACCGGGCCGGGTTGACCGGACACGATCCCCAACACATGCCGGTGAGCAGCAGCAAGATAATGGATTGTGGCCCCATGTGCACCATCGGGTTGATGGTGAAATAGCCGGCGCGTTTGGCGGTGTCGTCGCCTTCGTAATAGGCTGCCAGCGCATGAAAAAACTCGTGCGTGCACACGGAGAGCACGACAATGGTGACGCCCCACAGGAAAAGCTGAAAATCGGTGAACAAATACTGAATAAACATATTGGCTAAAAACGCGGTTTGGGGAAATTTTGCTTCTCTATAATAGCGTGAGTTTCTATTCAAACGTTAAAAACCAGGGTGAATGAACAAATGCCTGTGTCATTCCGGCCGCAGCAACGCGGAGAGCCGGAATCCATTGTGCGGAGAAGCGATGTTTTAAATTGGATGTTTATTCCGAAGAATGGATTCCCGCTTTCGCGGGAATGCCAGGTTGGACTGCGTAACGAGATAAAAATTTTTGCCTTTAACGTGTCGTGCTAGTCGATGTCGATTTGCGCGCGCTGGAGCTTGTCGCTGTAATCGACAAACAGGGCTTTCCACTCGGAGAACACTTCCATCGCGGTCTGGCCTGCATCGCGGTGACCGTTGCCGGTCTCCTTGGTGCCGCCAAACGGCAGGTGCACTTCCGCCCCGATGGTGGGGGCGTTGACGTACACCAGACCGGAGTCGAGATCGCGCATCGCCCGGAAGGCGTTGTTGACATCCTTGGTGTAAATCGCCAGCGACAAACCGAAGTTGGTGCCGTTGGCCACTTCAATGGCTTCATCAAAGCTGCCCACCGGAATCAATGCGGTTACCGGCCCGAAGATTTCTTCCTGGGCAATCCGCATGGTGGGTTTCACGTTGTCAAACAGCGTGGGTTTGATAAACCAGCCCGGACCGGCGGCTGTATCGCGCTCGCCGCCTGTCAGCAGGTCTGCGCCTTCTTTTTTGCCGATTTCGATGTATTCCAGAATTTTGTTCATGGCCGCTTCGTTGACGACGGGGCCGATTTGCACATCGGTGTTCAGACCGTAGCCAATTTTTAATTGGTTGATGCGGGCAACGAGTTTTTCACGCACCTGCTTCTGAACATCTTTGTGGACAATAATCCGGCTGGCGGCGGTGCAGCGTTGGCCGGAGGTTCCAAAAGCGGCCCAGACGCAGCCATCAACAGCCAAATCCAGGTTGGCGTCCGGCATAATCACAATGGCGTTTTTGCCGCCCATTTCCAGTGAAACGCGCTTGAACGACGGCGCGCAGGCTTCATTCACGCGACGGCCCACATCGGTAGAACCGGTGAAGGAGATCAGCTTAACGTCGGGATGGGTCATCAGGGGTTCGCCCACCGCACCGCCACCGCCATACACCACGTTCAGCACGCCTTTGGGCAATCCGGCTTCTTCCATAATTTCCACCAGGCGGTGCGTCAGCAGGGGGGTTTCCGAAGCGGGTTTAATCACGCAGGTGTTGCCGCAAATCAGGGCGGGCATGATTTTCCAACTAGGAATCGCCATTGGGAAGTTCCAGGGGGTGATCAGGCCGACAACGCCCAAGGGAGCCCGGACACTCATGGCAAACTTGTTCTGCAGTTCGGACGGCGTGGTTTCGCCAAACAACCGACGGCCTTCACCGGCGGCGTAGAAGGTCATGTCAATCACTTCCTGCACGTCGCCGCACGCTTCGGCCAGTACCTTGCCCATTTCGCGGGTCATCTCGCGGGACAGCTCTTCCTTGCGCTCCACCATGATTTGTCCGGCCTTGAACAAAATCTCGCCGCGCTTGGGGGCCGGATAAAGGCGCCAGGTTTCAAAGGCTTTCTTGGCGGCGGCCACGGCGGCGTCTACGTCTTCCTTGGC
>CAZXUP010000324.1:0-2901 GCA_964643815.1 uncultured Vampirovibrionales bacterium | reverse complement strand
GCATTTCGCTACAAAAGGAAAACACAACGCTCATCGAAAGCAATGAATCCATGCCCTTGAGCGCATGGCTTTCGACAGGCACCCCGAACACAGGCACCAGTGTCTGGGCGGCGGTCATGCCGGGCAGATGGGCTGCCCCACCGGCTCCGGCAATGATCGCTTCAATCCCGTTCGCTTCCGCCGATCCGGCAAATTCCGCCAGCCATTGGGGAGTTCGATGCGCTGACACCACCAGGCACTCATGCGCGATATCAAAGCGCTTAAGCGTTTGCTGGGCATGTTGCATCGTTTCCCAATCGGATTGGCTGCCCATGATAATGGACACCAACGGTTTGTTTTGGGGATCGGTTTTTGGCATGTGTTTGTCTGCCTACTTGGCTGTTTGCAGCAATTTGGCGTTCAGCTTGATTTCGGAACCGGCCAACGCTTTGGAAACCGGGCAGCCTTTCTTGGCGGCTTCAGCCTGTTCGAGAAACGCGGCGTTGTCGATACCGGGGATTTCGGCTTCGGTTTCCAGTTCAATCGTGGTGATGGCAAAGCCTTCGCCCACTTTTTCCAGGTGAACTTTTGCGGTGGTGTTCACGCGGGTGGGGTTGAAACCAGCTTTGGACAAGCCAGCCGACAGAGCCATCGAGTAGCAGCCGGCGTGCGCGGCGGCGATCAACTCTTCGGGGTTGGTGCCGGTGCCGTCTTCAAAACGGGACGGGAACGAGTAGCTGCCTTTAAAAGCGCCGCTTCCCAACTCAACGGTTCCCTTGCCATCTTTCAGGTTGCCTTGCCATTCGGCTTTGGACGTTCTTACGGGCATGGTGACTCTCCTCTTTATATATGACGGTGAAACAAAACGTTTCGGGCTGATTGTAGTACGAACACGCCATCTTTAACAGGCTCTCCGCATCGGCTTGCGTCACGGGATTTTCACCCCAAAAAAGAACGGGCGGCTTTGGGGCCACCCGTCCAAAAAGGAGAATAATTAACAGTGTGCAATTTATAATTTGGCAAATATCCCTTTCCAACACGTTGGCTGACTGAAATTCAATCAAGATCAGGTTACTGGGTGTGGAAGGGATAGTTTCACCCTAACCGGTTAACGAAGACCTTTGCCTTAATCAGCATAGGCTTTGTTTCCGTTACCCTGCTGGTAAATGCTGTCGTTTCCTGAACCGCCTTTGGCTTTGTTTCCGTTACCCTGCTGGAAAATGCTGTCGTTTCCTGAACCGCCTTTGGCTTTGTTTCTGTTACCTTGCTGGAAAATGCTGTCGTTTCCTGAACCGCCTCTGGCTTTGTTCCTGTCGCCTTTCTGGTAAATGCTGTCGTTTCCTGAACCGCCTCTGGCTTTGTTTCCGTTACCATTTTGAAAGACCACATCATTGCCACCATGGCCAGAAGCAAGGTTCATGTCACCATTTTGCTTGAAGACCTCTCTACCAGAGCCGCCATAAGCCTTGTTTCGATTCCCGTCCTGAGTGATGCTCTGAGTCGGCAAATTAAAGTTCAATATCATAGTTCTCAACCCTCTCTCTCTTTAATAAATGCTGGCAGATTATCTATTCCAGATTTATCGTCCCGATCGCCAGCCTAGTAACACATACAAATAAATAAACAAAAACAAATGTCTAGAATTGCCTTGCCTGATATCCTGTTATCATCTAATTTTTCATACTTCATTACAAAATGTTCTACCTTCGTTACGGAAACAAGTAAAAGTATCGCCGCAATATAATTGGACGCATGAGTAAAGCAGCGATTGATTTACGGCATCAGTCCAAACTAGACAGGTAACATGCTTCATGTACCCAAGAAATGGAAATCAACATCACCGACCCCAACACCCCTGTTATTCCAAGTGAAAATGGTCCAGTGTAAATCATAATGACGGGTGCTATATTCCACCACTTATTAGCGTACGGACGGTGCCGTTGGCACCGTCCGTATTTGAGGTTGGTAAAACCAGGTAATATAGTTTCCTAACACGGATGAGGAAGCTCGTTCCTACGAACCGGTTACTTGACTGAGGCAGAGCCGGAGGGATATCACATCCTTGATACAGGATGTGTGTGTTCCCGCCGACGTTGTTCTTTAAGGCGTACCCTGTGAAGGGGGTGTCCCTTCAGTGTACTCTACCGTGTGAGATCCATTCACCTCAGCCGTGGTAGCGGACTCAGCATGGCTGTACTTCTTTCCTCCATTCTCTGTATTTTCATCAGTCCATTCTTCTTTCTTTCCTTCCAGCTTAACCTTATTAGCACCTTCTGGATCATCAATGCTCGCCTGAGTGCCATCTTTCTTGATGCGATACTCATCATCACCGGCCTCACCATAGGCATGAATACCCTGTCCAGACATATAGAATGTATCATTACCAGCTCCACCGTGAGCCTTACCTCCGTCGGAGTCCATGATGCTGGTATCATTACCATCTCCGCCAAAAAACTTGGCGTTTGGTCCAGTCTGCGAACCAATATCATCCTGTTTTCCACCTACCATAGTATTATTAGTGCCGACCTGTCTACCAATATTGTTATCATCTCCAAGGACCATTGTGTTATTACTGCCCTCTTGAATGCCTATATCGCGACCATCTCCGGTAACGGCAACGTTTCCGTTACCTGTTTGACGGGCAAGATCTTTTCCCTCGCCAGTGTCGGTACGGTTTTGATTGCCTGTTTGATCGATAACATCATCGCCCTCGCCACCATAGGCTTTGTTTTGGTCGCCCTCCTGGGTGATCTGATCACCATTCTCTGGAGCTGGGAGGGGAGCTGGAGCTGGAGCCGGAGCCGGAGCTGGAGCCGGAGCTGGAGCCGGAGCTGGAGCCGGAGCTGGAGCCGGAGCCGGAGCTGGAGCCTTATCTCCATATGCAGTATTTCCCTCGCCTTTCTGGGCGATCGCATCATTGCC
>CAZXUP010000323.1:0-2911 GCA_964643815.1 uncultured Vampirovibrionales bacterium | reverse complement strand
ATCATTGTCATACATCCCCGGATACGCCCGCGTGCTGATGGCCACTTGTCCCGCCAGTTCCCGCATGGGAGTCGTTTCAAAGATGTATTGTACAATGCGATCCGACATTGGGACGGCCACCAGATAGCCGCCATCCGGGTCTGAGAGCGTAGACATGGCTTTTGCTTCCAGCTCCCGGAGACCAATTTCATGCCCCTTACGCAGGAACTGATTAAAGCCTTCTTTGTGCTCCATAACATCGGCGCTATAGGTTTTTTTGCCGTCCTGAACAGAAACTTCCTTGGCCTTGCGCTGCATAGCGGTTTCCAGGCTGGTAATCTGCTCTTCCACGGAATCGAGTTTGGCATTGATCTCTGCCATTTTCTGTTCAGTAGAACCCGTCGCGGCTCCCAGGCGTTTAATTTCTTCTGCCCGTTCAGAATCCGCTTCTTTCAAGGCCACCACGGTGGACTTATGTTCTTCCAACAGGTTTTTTAATTGTTCAAAGGACATGCGGGCTTCTCCTTGTTCATTTTTTGGCATTGCAAGGTGCGCCAGCGTCCCGCATGGCGTTTCAGGCGACGAGTTTGGGTTAGAGATTCTGGATGATGACGCTCAGCTCATCCCACTGTTTTGTGCTGAATTCCAGAGATTCCGTATCGGCTTCATCATTAGGCAAGATAGTCGGGTGTTTTTGCTCCAAAGCAAAAGCTGCATAAGCGTCATAGCCGGATTTGAGGAGTAGCTGGGATTCCTTGCGACTCATGCCGCATTCACGGCAGAGAAACCGCTCCAGCTCCCGTAAGGTAGGAACTTCACCGGATGCAATCTTGTTTTTGACGGCCACCACTCTGGCGAGCGTATTGGCCGGAAAGGTGACCAGGGACACTTCCCAAAGATCCACTTCTTGGAGTTTCCGGGTCTTTTGCCCCTTGTCAAATTCCCAGCTTCTAGGCACATACCCAATCGATAACCCGTTAATGGCCCCGCCTTTGAGTAGAGCATAGGCGTCCCGGCCTTGGGAACTCTCCAGAATCAACTGCCCTTTAACATACAAGCCTCGTGCGTCTTCCCGGACTTCGAGATAACGTCCTACCGAGTTATGAGGATCATGCATCCACAGCAAAGCCGGAAGCGTTTGATGGGAACGATGATTCAGGAGCGATTTGGTAAAAGCGCCTGGCTCGATGACATCCCCATCCGCATCCACGTTGCCAAAGACGGAGCCGTAGCCCTCAAATGTGCCGTCTTCATCGTTGATGGCTTTAATTTCAAAGGGGACTTCCAGAAACAGCTTGTCCATATAAAGACAACCTCAAATCAGGTAAGCATTCACACAGCGGCAGTTGATGATATTCCGGGCCGATCCCATCGGGTCTCCCGGATAGCGCAATCCCTCTCCGTCCACAATAAATTGTTCATTTCCGTCCACGATCTGGCCATTGGCAACCAGATGCCAGAGCCGGGTACGGCCCGGTTGAAGGGCCGCAATCCATTCTTTCCGGTAGGGACGTTGTAAAGATTCAATGGCGGTTTGAGAACCGGCGCTGGCAGCGGCATGCACTTCCGTTTGCGCTATAGTGCGTGCCCGGTTCCGGGCAATCTGCCCGCCGGTTTTCTCAACAATCCGCCGTTGAATATCAGGGACGCTCAGTCCATCGGCCAGAGCATGTTCAACCACATGTTTAATCTGATGTCGGGTGGCGTCACTGATGTTTTTAACCTTGGCCGCCCCATAGGTGCGAACATATCGCTGAGCAGCCACAATGAAGTTGGCGCTTCGCCCCAATGCCGGGTCAATCGTTCCGACTGTTTCATCGGCAAAGCGGGTATGGGCCTGGGTCAGGTAATCCACCAGATGAATTTGGATCGGCTCTTCAAAGCGGGAGACCAGATCCAAAGCGGCAATCAGGCCACCCTGTTCATATACTTTTGCCGCTTGGCGGGAGAGCTTGTCAAGGTCTATGCCCAAACGATGGGTCAATGCCTGCTCAAAAGCAAACTCAATCCGCACAAACGATTCTTGAAAGCGCTGTTTTGCCTTGTCGTTAGGCAGATTGAACATATGGGGAGAGGCTCCAATCTTTTGGTGGAGGAGTAGCTTTTGCAGTAAACTAAGCAAGGGTAAAGCTGGTAGGTATGTATGAAATATACGCTCTTTGATCGGTTTCAATACGAAGGGGTTTGGTTTACGCCGGATAAACCAGATAACCGTATGTTTGGGATTTTGGCTTATGAGCCTGGAGAAGGTGTAAGCTTAAAACTCATTGATGCAGCAGGCGGGCTTGGTAATTTTGTGGGAGCAGGGGGTAACTTTCAAATCCTCCAAGGTATTACAGCCAACCCGGATATTAAATATGTGACCCTTATTAATTGCCAATCTGGGAATGCCAGAACCGGCCTAGGAGACTCCCCAGCTTATTATGATTGCACCGTGGAATATGCGATGTTTGGTGTTGCTTTTGGGTCGTTACAAGAAATTCAATTTGAGAAAGCTGTTTTGAACCTTGCCAACACTGAAGAATGGTTTAATCACAACGCTTTCACAGCTCGTACTGACGGCTATTTATTGGAACATATCGATTATCATCCCATTACTCCAGTTGAGGTCAATGTTCCATTTATTAATGGAACTATACGAATCCGCTCCAGATTTGTACAAGGGGATATCAATCCTTCCAAGCAGGTTCAGATAAATCATGTACCTGTGATGGAATTAGAACCTATTTGCCTAAAAAGTTTTGAGTGGTACTTCAACAAGTTTAATAAGTTGCAAAACCTGTTTACGTTGTTATATGGAAGAGCAGCCTATCAAAAGCAAGTCATTGGCTCTCATAGAATTTACTACAAAAATCCTGAAGGTGAGGACAGAAGTTACTGACCGGGGTACACTTTGGGCTGCATGAGAAAGTAGAGTTATTGGGATCATATC
>CAZXUP010000322.1:0-2915 GCA_964643815.1 uncultured Vampirovibrionales bacterium | reverse complement strand
GCCAAGCAGATAGATCATTAATATGCCCATATGATGGGCAAATGGGTTGGGGTGCGTAAAGATGCCAATGGCCCGTGTAAAGCCATCCAGCATGATATTAAACAGGCCGAACGGATAGCCCAGAATGGTTGCAAGCGATTCCAAAGAGCTGACCCAGAGCAGGGTTTGGTTCAAGGTATCAAACAGGTTTTTGTAATTGCGCGCTTTGAGTACGGTAACCGCACTCACGGTTATCGCCATCAGGCAATAAAAATAGGCGGTGAGTTGCACCATGCTGACCGACCCTTCGGATAGCGCTTCTCCGCCGCCGCCCAGCCTTGGGTCGATGGCGTTGGCATTATAAAAAATCGAATACAAAACCAGCCACAGGAAAAAGAAAACGTAATATTTCAGCCACGGAATTTCCCGCCACAGCATCCTGCCATGCCGAATGCTAATCCAGAGAGCCGGAAGCGCAACCGAGACGATCAGCAAGGGGCGCAAGTGAATATTGATGCCCAGATCCATCAGCAACCCGTTGAAATAGGCAACCGGTGGCCAGGCAATTAAGATAAACGCGACTAAAAGTTGCGGTCGCGGCAAGACGAATTTTAGATAGTGCAGATACGCGACACTGGCAATCAAGCCGCCAAACAATAGCAGGCTCTTCTTTAGATCAAACAGTTCGGAGAACGCGGTAACCCCTAACGCCGGAAGCGCGACATAGCCGAGTAGTGGAAGCAGCAAGCCCAGCAACAGCAGGCCGAGGGCCTGATTTTTTGCAACGGGTGAGACCGGTTCTGCCGCGAGTGGGATCGGGGCTGTTTGGGTCACGGTGATACACACTCCCTACGGGTTGCTGGCTTAGCGCAAGTGGTGTTGTTCAAGGGCCGACATGGTGCGATTGAGCGAGCCGGGGCTTGCTGGCTGATTTTTGCCACGGCGGGATGACGCGAAGTATTCTTCCGGGTGACGATCCGGTTTTTTCTTGAACCAGATGGGAGAAACCCCCAGCGGTTGGCGTTGCGCAACAAACGCAGGCGGCTCGATGCGTTTTTCCGAAAGCGCGCTTTCGCTGGCCGGAGCGCCGATGGGTTCAACATCCTGCAACAGGTTATCATTGCCTGATAGTAGTTGTTTGCGTGGCGGTATGTTTCTTTCCGTTTTTTCGTTCAGCAAAAACGCAGGCAGGCTGCGGCCCCGTTTGCCAAATGGCAGAGATTGCGAAACGTCGGTTTGATGTGTCACCGGCGCAGCAGGTTCTGCTGGTGGTGCGGCATAGGTAACCGGAATGCCTTGTTGCGGACGCTGAACCGGCAATGGTTGAGATTCGGCTTGCAATGCACGCGTCGATTTGATTGGTGGTGGAAGCAAGTCTTCGCGTACTGGATTGAGAGGTGTTGCCGGAGTGACTTTTTCCGCTTGCGCAGCAATAGCACCGTTTGCTTGTGGAGAGGTTTGAACGGGCTCTTGTTTGGCAATATTGGCGACGACTGGTTTCAGTGGTTGCGCGAGCGGTGCTGATTGTTTTCTGGGTTGGTTTTTTGGCTGTGTCGTGGATTCGTTCAGCAACGAATCCAGCAATGAACCAGTGACCGAGAGCGGTGCATTGGCTGTTGCTTGTCGGAGCGGTTTGAGTCCGATCGGTTTTTTATTAGCTGTTTCTGGATTGCTTTCATCATCCAGTGGTTGCAGCCAAGTGGGTAATTCCGCATTGCCTGCCGATAGGAGCTGCTCCTTGGCAAAGGCGGCGGCCAACCCAGAGGCCAAGCCCAGCAACAGGCTCAGCGCTAGCAGGTGGCTGCGGGTGGGGAAGCGTCCTTTGTCCGGCAAACGTGGGGCATCCACGATAAACACGTTGCTGAGCGTTTGTTCTTCTTTTAAACGGCCTTCAATCACTTTCTGGCGCAGCAGATCCAACGCCGTACTCAGCGAGGCTTCTTTTTGCAGAAGGTTCGTCAAGCCTTCCGCCACGGTGGGGAAACCCTGAATTTGGTGATCGACTTGTGAAAGGCGTCCGCGCACCACGGCGGCCTGGGCGCGTAAATCCTGCGCTTCGCCTTGCGCGGTGAGCATCCCCGAAACCAGTGTGCTGCGCGTCGAGTCGGCCACCACGCCGTCACTGTTAAAATTCTTGCCCATCGTGCGGGCTTTTTCGATGTCGATGTTGGCCTTGACCTGTTCAATCTGTGATTTGACTTCCAGCACCTTCGGGTTGGTGTCGGTCAGCGATGAATTGAGTTGCGAGTACACCTGTTCCAGACGATACAACTCGTCCTGCAACTTGACGAGCGTG
Source organism: uncultured Vampirovibrionales bacterium (assembly GCA_964643815.1). GTDB lineage: Bacteria > Cyanobacteriota > Vampirovibrionia > Vampirovibrionales > Vampirovibrionaceae > CAZXUP01. The sequence goes on along the minus strand of CAZXUP010000322.1, from coordinate 640 downwards.
CCGTTCTGTCCCAGCGCGGCTGCTTTTAGCGCTTTTTCGGGAGACATGCCCAGCATCTGCTGGTAACGGTGCATCAGGTTTTCTTTGCCGCGAGCCTGGGCTTCAATCTGGTTCAGGCGGTTGGTCAGTTCCATCCGACTACCGGCGAGATCGCTGCCTTCGCGATCGACGTTGACCGTGCGGGTCTTGCTTTGGTATTCGCTTTTCTGGCGGCGAATCTCCTGCAACTGTTCTTCAATTTCTACAACCTGCTGTTTCAAAAATTTGGTCCGGCTGATTTGTTCAGCGGTGTTTAGCTCGCGGCTGGCATCCTGAAACGCCTTGACCACCACGTCCAGCGCTTCTTTGGCAATCACCGGGTTGCTCCAGGAGAACTGGATGGCAATCAAGTCGGTGCCGGGCGTGTTTTTGGCCTTGATAAACGAGGAGCCGTCCTGGAAAAATTTCTCCCAGTCATCCTTGGTTTTGATGCCGTTCTTTTTGAGTTGCTCAGGATGCCTGGCCTGAAAGTATGCATACAGGGCCTTGCTGATGGCGCCGGATTTCAAGATGCCCATCGTGTTCAAAACCGGGTTGGATGAACTGGACGATGTGGTTTGCAGGGCGTAATACTGTTCCGGTTCCACGTAACGGCCGGTGA